>NZ_JARDAK010000029.1:0-30076 GCF_056470645.1 Pseudoalteromonas sp. TP27
GATGCGTTGGATTTGCTTTTTAAGTTCGCGGATTTCAATTTGTTCGGGCGTCATTGGCGAAGCCGATGGTGGCTGGCCATTCCGTTCTTGCTTTAATTGAGTTACCCACTTACTAACGGTTGATTTACCCACACCCATCGCTTTGGCTGCTTCTTCTTGAGTATAACTTTGGTCAACTACAAGCTGAGCTGTTTCTAATTTGATTGCTGCAGAATACGTTGCACGTTTTAATTTCGTCATTTTTTCACCCAAATTTGTATGCTTATCAGCATAACATTTCTTTCTTAATGGGTGGCCAAAATCACTGTACCACTACAGAGTTAATGCATGGGATCAAGCATCGGGTGTGGCACAACCACCGACGGCGTTAGGATGGCAATGTAGCTAACGCTGCATTGAACCACGAACATAGACTGAAGACAGGTGCCACGACGAAATAAGTAAGGTCTGCTCTGTTACTAGAAATAGTAATAACCAACGAATATCAGCAAGATAACCGACGACATTACTTGCTTCATCCTATGTATTAACTCGCTCTAATTCGAGCTAAAGTAATTATGGCTTAAAAAGTTAGGCAGGGATCAGTGCGTTTAACTTGACAGTGGGAGTCATACCAACGCCTTGCTCACCGGCGAGTAAGTTGGTGCTGTTTTTGCTGCCTTTTCTCTTAGCAAAAACCGCGACAACTGTATCGAGTCCGCGTGCAGCAACTTGTTAGCAATATCATCTTCAGGGCAACACCTTAACTTCGACAGAATATTTCCACGTTTCTGTTTCATCATCACCTAACTCCATGCTAGCGCGATCGCCTTTAGAGCTAAGAACAAATATCGGCATATCCATATAGGAGTTGCCATCTTCATAAACACAAGACATTTGCCCTTCTAGTAAAAGGCTAGCTCCATCCTGCTCTGTCAACTTTCCCAAATAAGTACAACCACCAACTTGAGAGGTGCCACTTTTATTGGTTTTTGAAACATCAAAAGCAGGGAATACTAACTCTGATTTTGCGTCTTTTACCGTTACTAACACTTCATAACCACTTTCTGCAAAAGCAAAACCGTGGAATCCAATCCCCAATAAAAACAATAATTTAATTTTCATAAACCCTAATCAACCTCTATATTGTGTGCTATCCAGCAACTGATTGCTAACAGCTTATAGAACACCACTATGGGGGGTTATAACACCCCAAAACGGCGTATATTACATTGCTTAATAATTCCATCAAACAACTCTAATTTAAACAAGTAATTACGTGTGTTATAAAATTGCCCTTGTTTAAATACCTCAGAACGACTTTTAATAATGTTATCCGACAAAGCCGCAACTATTGCCAATTTATACAGTTATTAATTATAAAATTTAGCTGGTATGAAACACCCTTTTGTAACACTGAAAAAAGAACACATATATAATAAAAACATGCAAAAAACACGATTGCTGCTAAGAGCGATAACGCGGTTGAGTCGTTTTAAATTCATTAAACCAATGTACAAAAAAGCGCTGCAAATATGCAGCGCTTATTACTTAACGGTTGTTTATTTAAACTTTGTACTTAAAATTAAAAGAAGCCGAGCGGATCTTCGCTGTAGCTTACTAATAGGTTTTTAGTTTGTTGGTAGTGACCCAGTGCGAGTTTGTGGTTTTCGCGACCAATACCTGATTTTTTATAGCCGCCAAACGCGGCATGAGCCGGATACATGTGGTAGCAGTTAGTCCATACTCGGCCTGCCTCAATTTTACGCCCCATACGATACGCTTGGTTCATGTTGCGGCTCCATACACCGGCGCCTAAACCAAATTCAGAGCTATTGGCAAGTGCCAACGCTTCGGCTTCGTCTTTAAAGGTCGACATTGAAATAACCGGGCCAAAAATCTCTTCTTGGAATACCCGCATGTCGTTGGTGCCTTTTAATAGCGTAGGCTGAATGTAATATCCGCCGTTAAGATCATCGCTTAACTGCTCTACGTTGCCACCAGTAAGTACTTCGGCGCCTTCTTTTTTACCTATTTCGATGTAGCTTAATATTTTATCAAATTGCGCTTTAGACGCCTGCGCACCTACCATGGTTTCGGTATCTAGCGGGTTACCACGTTTAATTTGTGCAGTGCGCTGTAAAATGCGTTCAATAAATTGCTCGTAAATATCTTCTTGAATAAATAGTCGCGATGGGCAAGTACATACTTCACCTTGGTTAAAGTAGGCCAGTATTGCGCCCTCTATTGCTTTAGATAAAAAAGCGTCGTCTTTGTCCATTACATCGCTAAAGAAAATATTGGGTGACTTACCACCTAGCTCTACCGTTGATGGAATTATGTTTTCGGCGGCGCATTTTAAAATATGTGAACCCACTGGGGTAGACCCCGTAAAGGCGATTTTAGCAATACGGGTGTTGGTAGCCAGGGCTTCACCTGCTTCTTTACCAAAGCCATTAACTACGTTGAGTACGCCCGCTGGCAGTAAGTCGCCAATCACTTCCATCAGCACTAAAATAGAGGCAGGGGTTTGCTCTGCTGGTTTTAGTATTACACAGTTACCCGCAGCTAAGGCTGGGGCTAGCTTCCACGCTGCCATTAGTATTGGGAAGTTCCACGGAATTATTTGCCCAACTACACCTAACGGTTCATTAAAATGATAGGCAACGGTAGTTTCATCAATTTCACTAATACCGCCCTCTTGTGAGCGCAGGCAACCTGCAAAATAACGAAAGTGATCGGCGGCTAGTGGAATATCGGCCGCGAGTGTTTCGCGAATTGCTTTGCCGTTATCCCACGTTTCGGCAACTGCAAGTAACTCTAAATTTTGTTCAATACGGTCGGCTATTTTTAGTAATACGTTACTACGATCGGTAACCGATGTAGTACCCCACTGCGCTTTTACTGCGTGGGCTTTGTCGAGCGCAAGTTCAATATCGTCTTTGTCGGAGCGCGCTACTTTACAAAATACTTTACCGTTTACAGGGCTAATATTTTCAAAGTACTGGCCGTTTACTGGCTTTACCCATTCTCCTCCAATGTAGTTTTCGTATTGCGCTTTAAAGGTAATTAGTGCATCTTTTTCGCCTGGATTTGCATAAATCATAGTGACACTCTCTTGTTGTTATTAGCTAAAAGTCGAGCTATTAAATAAGTCTTTTTGCTTTATATTTAATCAAGTGCTGTTTTATAATTAATCAGCATTGATTGACATTAAACTATCAAACACTTAAAAGCATGTATTGCTGTCCACAAAAGTTGTCTATGAGTCCAGATTTAAAAGGGATTAAAATGCATACTCCGCAATTAAATAAGCAACGCCAGCAATTAAAGGTGCTAATTGAAAATAAAGTGACCTTTGCTGCCGATAATAGCGAGCTAAGTATTTACGATACTTATCAAAATGCACAAAAAGTAGCTTTGCATTCAAAAGAATTACTTTTTTGCGCCATGCTTAGTGGTAAAAAGGTAATGCATGTAGAGAGCTGCCAATACCATAAGGCATTTTTACCTCACGAATCCTTTGTATTAGCACCAGAGCAAGGGGTATTAATTGACTTTGAACAAGCATCTTTAAGCGCGCCTACTACCTGCCTTGCTATTGAAATAAGCACAGACAAAATAACGCAGGTGGCTAATGCACTCAATATTGAGCAACGCTTTGCCAGCGATGACTTATTTGCCTATACACCGCAGCTGGTACATAGCCAGCACAATAGCCAAACCCAACAACTTTTAGCGCGTATGGTGCATTTATTTAGTGAGCCCGACGAGCAGCGAGGTTATTTAATCGACTTATCGTTAAACGAGCTTATTACCCGTTTGCTACAGCAGCAAAGTCGAGATTTATTACTAAAACATGGCAATAATCCGCAGCTTAAAACACCGGTAAATAATGCTTTGCAATACATAGAAGAGCACTTAAATGAGGCATTGGATATAGAGAGACTGTGTAAAATTGCCTGCATGAGTCGCAGCAAGTTTTATCAACAATTTAAGTTGGCGTTTGGTACGAGCCCAGCACTGTGGCAGCAGCAACTTAGGCTTAAAAGAGCCTATAGTAAATTGTTACAGGGGCGCACGGTTAGCCAAGCGTGTTATGAGCTGGGTTTTAATTGCCCTAGCCATTTTAGCCGATTATTTAAACAAGCCTATGGCGTACCACCAGCAAGCATTGCCAAAAAAAACCATTAAGTGATGGTTTAGGTTAATTTTATAGCGAGGTTAATTAACGTTTCGAAGGCACTAAATGCGCCTACGAAACTTATTTTATTGTATTTTTTATGGCGCATTAATACTGCGTATTAAAACCAAATTTCAACCTGAGCGCCTGCAACTAAGGCACTTTCGTCGCCCTCTTTGCCTGCAACACTTAACCCAGACTCTTGCCCGGCAGCCTTGTTCCAATCAAAATTACTTAGATAAAAGAAGAGTAAACAGAGTGGTAGGCTCCCTCAAAAGCGCTGCACTTAAACGCTATTAAAGGATAACGAGGGGATTTAAATCAAGCTAAATCAAACTAAAATAACTAAAAGCACATAAACTAATACCGGCTAATAACCATACTAATCCGTAGCTTTGCCAAAGTATTGCGTTATTATAAACCTGCTGCGGGTTATTTTTGTCAACTAACAGTGTGCAGGTTTTACCTTGTTTAAAACGGGTAAACATTTTTTCACGATATTCCACTAATACACTGTGCACCTGCCCATCAAAACGAAAACTCACTAGCATAGTTGGCTGATGCAACATTTCGGGTGCTGTTATTTGATTATTTGCCACGGCAGTTATTTGTTCTACAACACAAACCCGCCAGTGGCGTTTACTTACTTTACATTTTAACCAGCGTACAAATGGCAAAGTGCCAATTATTATAAATACCCCCCCCAACCACAACAGAGCCATACAACCACCTTTGTTTTTATTTTTATAGTTTACTAAACAACATACACAGCAAACAAAATGCCTAGACTATGTAGTACATACCTAGATTAATATAGCGCATTGGCTTTATTAAATACATGCTCAGATTACAAAATTTAACCGCAAGCAACTTGCAGTTAACCTGCCGCACAAGCACAATAGCCGCATAAAAGAGGAGATCATTATGACCACAATTGGTATTGGCACCCAAACCAAAGAACAAGCACTCGCTAGCTTAAGCAATATGACCAGCGATTTAACCCCTATTCAACCGGCAGAATATTTATCTCGTATAGCCAAAGCGCAAACGTATATGCAAAACAATGGCATTGATGCCATTTATTTAAATGCAGGTACTAACCTCGCCTATTTTACCGGTATGCGTTGGTATGCAAGTGAGCGTTTAGTTGGCGCAATTTTGCCTGCTAAAGGTGAAGTGCAATACATAGCTCCTTATTTTGAAATTGGCTCACTCAATGGTTTTAAAGTAATTGACGGGCCAATCCGTGGCTGGCAAGAGCATCAAAACCCATATCAGTTATTTGTTAATATATTAACGGAAATGGGTATTGCGGCTAATGGCACTATTGGTATTGACGAAAGCGCGCAGTTCTTTATTTTTGATGGTATTAATAAAGCACAAACGGGCTTAAATTTAGTGAATGCTCAACCTGTTACAGCACATTGTAGAATGCATAAATCAGCCAATGAGCTGGCGTTAATGCAACGCGCTATGGATATGACCTTAGTGGTTCACCAAGCTACGGCAAGCATGCTGCACGAGGGTATTAGTACCACTGAAGTTGAAGAGTTTATAAAGCTAGCGCATCAAAAAGTAGGCGCGCCGGGTAACTACTTTTGTATCGTGTTATTTGGGCTTGCAACGTCATTTCCGCATGGGGTAAAAGATCCGCAAATCCTTAAAAAAGGCGACATGGTACTTATTGATACTGGCTGTAAAGTACATGATTACTTATCTGATATTACCCGCACTTATGTGTTTGGTGACGCAACTGATCGCCAACGTCAATTTTGGAATAATGAAAAAGCAGCACAAATTGCAGCTTTCAATGCAGCAAAAATTGGCGTGCCATGTGAAGACGTAGATACAGCTGCGCGCAGCTACTTAGCTGAGCAAGGTTTAGGCCCTGATTATCAAACACCTGGTTGCCCGCACCGTACAGGCCACGGCATTGGTTTAGATATTCACGAATGGCCTTATTTGGTAGGCGGTAATAAAACGCCACTAGCCGCTGGCATGTGTTTTAGTAACGAGCCAATGCTGGTTATACCGGATGAATTTGGGGTGCGCTTAGAAGATCATTTTTATATGACCGACAGTGGTGCAAAATGGTTTACCGAGCCTAGTCACAGTATTGACGACCCGTTTGGTTTACAAAAGTAATATAAGCTCTAATTAACTTATATTTGCTTATTTGGCTTAAACGACTTTTTACTACTGCGCAGTACACACCACGCGCAGTAGTTTATTTTGTGAGTTGACGTTTAACCAATCGCTGTTTGTTTTTTTGTACGTTAGCCAACCATACTAAGGGTAAAATAATTAACGATGCGCCAATTATTAAGCCAAGTGTAGGTACTTCGCCAAACCAAAATAAACCAACAACGACAGCCGCCACTAAGCCACTATATTCAGCGCTAGCAACTTGGCTCGATTCGATTTTGCTATAAACATACACGCAAATTCCCGCATAAATTAAAATAAACAGTGTAGAGCCAAACGCAGTAATAAGTGCGGCCCAATGCCACGGCTCGTTTTCCCACAGCGCCAAACCTAATCCCACAGGCATACCTACTAAATTGGTAAGTAACAAAGTTTGCATAATACTATGATGTTTAGGTAACTTTCGTATTAGTACATTATTTATTGCCAGTGTAATTGCGACTACAAGTGCAAATATAGCCGCCCAATTAATGTCGGTAGGCTGAATAACAATAAGTACCCCTATAAAGCCAATAACAGCCACAGCTATGCTGCTTTTTGTTAGCTGTTCACGAAATATCATTACTGCTAAAGGCAGCATTAATAAAGGCGCTGCATAAAAAATAGCGTTAGCGGTTGCAAGCGGTAAAGCTTTTAGCGCAAACACCATAAATATAATACCAAATAACCATACATGTCCGCGTACCGCATGCCATTTTAAACCGGCAAATAAATGTTTTTTATTCGCCGACAAACAAAACGGGAGCAAAATTAATACTGCGGTAAGTTGGCGCATAAATACAAACTGAAACGTGGGGCTTTCTGCTGGTAAAGTTTTGATTATAGCATCAGAAAAAACCGCAATAATATTACCCACCACAAGTAATGTCATGCCTAAGCCAACCGATATTTTTTGCATTGTTACTCCGTGCCCGCAAATTAAAAACGCTAGCATAGAGCAATTCGTTTAATTATGTATAATGATTAAAATACTTTTAGTATGAGTTTAACTAATAATGAAATTACCCCCATTACGTGCTGTTCAGTGTTTTGAATCTGTAGCGCGATTAAATAGTTTTTCTAAAGCAGCAGAACATCTAAATGTGACGCAAAGTGCCGTGAGCCATCAGGTTAAATTACTAGAGCAATATTTAAACGAGCCGCTATTTAACCGCAGTGGTCGTAGCTTTTCATTAACCGACGCGGGCAATCGTTACTATCAAGAAGTGAGTCATTCATTAACCAGTTTAGCCTCTGCCACACAAAAAATACGTTACGGCGAGCCTGGGCATATTCGTTTAGCACTTTATAGCTCATTAGCTGTTAAGTGGTTAATACCGCGATTAGAAAGCTTTAAACATGACTCGCCAGATATCGACTTAACTTTAAATATGATTGTAGATGAGGCGGATTTTAGCGACCGTGTTGCCGATTGTTTTATTACCACAACGCCACCTAAAGGTGAGTTTGTCAGCTTATTTTTATTTGCAGAAAAGCTTTACCCTGCTTGTGGCAAAGGCATGTGGCAGCAATTAAAAAATCAATCGCTGCCCAATGAATTATGGAAGCACCCGCTGTTGTCGGTGCAGTATGATGAGTCAGAGCAACGTAGCACCAATGACTGGCAGCAATGGTGTAAAAGCGGCGGCTTTGAGCTGCCTAAAAACGTAAGAGTTAATCACTTTAGTCACGTTATACTGGCCGCAGAAGCTGCGCGTTATAATTTAGGTATTACGCTTATTGATGCGTTTTTTATTGCCTCACAGCACGATAACCACTTAGTTAAGTTGCCACTGCATGGAGTTGAAACCGGCTGTAAATTTTATTTTGTATATAAAAAATCGCGAGCAAAACAAACCGATATTATTACCCTAAGCCGCTGGCTAAAAGCCCAGTGGGCCGAGGTTAAAAAATAAAATGAAAGTATTAAGTCATCATACTTCATGCCAGTTTATAGCTATAACTATTATTTGATTTTATACTATCTCTATTAATTTAAGCACAGTCTTTTTAAAGGATAATCATAACTCATGAGAAAACCGGCCCACTGGACCTTAAAAAGTATCGCTCTAGAATTAGGTGTGTCTAATGCTACGGTTTCTAATGCGTTTAATCGCCCTGATCAGCTATCGGCTAAACGCCGAGAAGATATTCTTGCAGCGTGTAAAACTTTGGGCTATTACGGGCCTAATAAGGCCGCGCAATCATTGCGTAATGGCACATTTAATATTGTCGCTTTAGTACTGCCCGATAGTGTGGAATACATGGTGTCGGATCCTGTGGCTAGCAGCTTTATGCGCGGTGTTACTTCGGTGCTTGAAAAAAACGGCATTAATGTTTTATTGTTTTCAGGTAATAGCGATACCCTTAATAACATAGTCGACTTTGTTGATGGTTTTATTTGTTATGGCCGTCCTCGTAATAATGCATTGGTTGAGCAGTTAAAAATAGTGTCTAAACATGTGGTGACTATTGACTTTGATATAGCCCGCAATGCCTCTGTAAATATAAATAATGAGCAAGCCAGTTACGAAATTGCTAGGCACGTTATACATAATCAAAATGATAAAGTCGCTATTTTGGGACTTAGATTACTTGATGAAAACGTATTGTGCCGCGTGTATGAGCATTACGAATTTGAAGCCGGACAATCTATTTCTCATCAACGTTTACGTGGTTATCAACGCGCTTTAAGCGAGGCAAATATTACGGTAGCTGACGATCGTATTTGGAATATACCTGAAAGTAGCGAACGTTTTGCCAATATTGCTGCAAAAGAAGTACTTAGTGCATCACCGCATCCTAACGTTATAATTTGTATGAGTGATTTAATTGCCCTTGCCACAATGCGAGAAGCAATAAAGCAAGGCATAAAAATAGGTGAAGAACTGCGTATTGTGGGCTTTGATGGTATTGATGAAGCAGCCCGGTTTGTACCTCGCCTAACCACTATTCATCAAAACAGCCAAGAAAAAGGCGTTATAGCCGCTGAATTATTTATTTCTAAAGAAGAAAAAACTCAGGAAGTCAGTTACGAATTAGAGATTGGTGCGAGTAGTTAGCTTACAAGCCTTGTAATTGTTTTATGTATTAAAAAGCCAAGCTTAAGTAGCTTGGCTTTTGTTTTACATGGCGTTTATAAATTACTTTTACAGCATTAAGCTAAAAATGAATTTAAGTTAATCGTTGTTTCTTCATCACCGTTTAGCTGCGTAATCAGTGCATGGCGTAATTTAAAATCAACAGTAAGTGAAATAGTTTGCTCACCTAGTTGCCACGATAAACAACACATACTGCCTTCACCTTGGGCACTAAATTCACCTGCAAACGCGGGGTGTGAATTGCGAATTTTAATTAATTCAATTAAACCTTTTACTACAGGCTTATTCAAGGCTTTGTCGATTATATTTGCATCTAAATATGGGCGGTTAATATCACGGCCAACATTTGTATTAGCTAATAGATCCATGTCGTTTTCGCAGGCAAATAAGCCGCCGTAATATACTTGTGGTACACCTGGAGCAAAAAATTGAATTGCACGCGACAGTAAGTAATCAAAGTCTTTAGCGCCTAATGCGTTGTAGTACGTACAGTTAACTTGATATAAGTCGACATTACTCGCCGCAGCGCCCGTAGCTTGGCGGCTTTGGTTGTTACTGTTGGCGTGCATTGTTTCTACTAGGTTATCAATCTGCTGTGCATTTAATAGCCCTGGCTTGTCGCCCATTGGACCTGCGTCAATAATGCCAATACCGTCGTGTGTATCAAGTACGGTTAAGCAATTGCGTGGCGAAATTTGTAACCATTTGAGCAGTGCATCTACATCGTTGTTAAATAAGCTGTGTAAAATAAGTGGTGGTAACGCAAAGTCGTAAACCATATTTACACGTTTTGCCACTTCTACCTGAGTTTGATAATGGCTATGTATTTCTGCAATGGTTTCCATGCCTAAATCGTTTGCTTGCTTAGATAAGTTATCTAGGTAACCAAATGTTTCATCAAGCATAAAGCAATTAGTGCCCGCTTGCTTAATGGCGTAGCCCGCCGCATCTAAACGAATAATATTTACATTGTTAGCCGAAAATTTAGTAAGTACGTTATTTAAATACGCAACACCGGCTTCTGCTTTTACGTTTATATCGATTTGATTGTCGGTAAAAGTGGTCCAAAAATCATACGTTTGGCCGTCGCCACAATGCATTGGCGTAAAACAGCTACCTGGGCGTGGGCGGTAAATTGCTTTTTGCTCAGCTTCGCTCATACCATTTGGAAATACATCTTCTTTGGTTAAAAATAAATCCCAAAATTCTGATTGCTTACCTTTAGCTAATACATCTTGAAACTGAAAAGACTGCGCCGATACATGGTTAACAATTAGGTCTGCCATTAAGTCGAGATCTTTACCTAATACTTGTATGTCTTCCCAAGTACCTATTCTAGAATCAACTTCACTATGATCAATAGGGTCAAAGCCAGCATCGCTGCCATCAATAGGATTGTAAAATGGCAATAAGTGCACACCACCAAATACGCCTTTTAAAGGGCCGTTTAAAAGTGTAGTTAGCGCGCCTATATTTTGGCCAGTGATTCGATCAGCGTATGTGATCAATTGAACTTTATTCTTCATCATTGTGTGATTACCATGTTGAAACTTAATCGATTAAGATATATCTTTAACTAGCGAGTAAGAATTTACAAGTAATTTTTAATAATTTTACATACAAATTTCGTGGCTCACGTAATACTACAGTAAGCAACTGACTGACTTACGAAGTGTTAATAGAGAATTTAACGAGGAATAAACACATGACAAAATCACACACACACGTAAGCAGCGACCCACTGCAACAAATACGCTGGCTTACATACATGATGTTTTTTATGTTTGCCATGACCTCTGACGCAGTCGGCATGATAATCCCCGAACTTATAAAAGATTTCGGTTTGAGCATGACTCAAGCTAGTGCATTTCATTACGCTCCCATGGCATTAATAGCCTTTAGTGGCTTATTTTTAGGCTTTTTAGCTGACAGCCTTGGCCGTAAGAAAACCATTATGCTAGGTCTATTAATATTTTCTGCGAGTTGTTTTTTATTTGCATTTAGCACCAGTTTTACTTTCTTTTTAGTATTGCTTTGCTGCATAGGCTTGGCCATTGGTTTATTTAAAACCGGCGCACTGGCATTGCTTGGCGATATTTCGCATAGTAACGACGACCACACTAAAACCATGAACAAGGTTGAGGGCTTTTTTGGCATTGGCGCTATTGTAGGCCCTGCCCTAGTTGGTGTTTTATTAGTGCAAAACGTAAGTTGGACATACCTGTATATTACTGCGGGCGTAATGTGTTTAATTCTTGCTTTATTAGCATGGCGCGCAGACTACCCTGACGTAGTAAAAACAACTGAAAAGCCAGCCTCTTTGGCCACCACCCTAAAAATGGTAAAAAACCCCTATGCACTTGGCTTTTCTTTGGCTATTGCACTTTATGTAGCGACTGAAGTGGCTATTTATGTATGGATGCCAACGCTATTAAAGGACTACACAGGCTCTTGGCCGCTCCTTGCAACTTATGCACTTACTATATTTTTTATACTACGTGCTGCAGGTCGTTTTATTGCCGTATGGTTACTAAACCGTTATAGCTGGCAAGGTGTTATGGCTTATTTAAGCTTAGGTATTGCGCTTTGTTATGTGGGCACACTTATTGGGGGGGTTGATTGGGCTGTAGGGTTATTACCTCTTTCAGGTTTATTTATGTCTATGGTTTATCCAACTTTAAACTCTAAAGGTATATCGTGTTTTCCTGCTGAGCGCCATGGAGCCGTAGCCGGCGTTATATTATTTTTCACCGCATTATCAGCTGCTTTAGCTCCTTTATTTATGGGTATGATCAGCGATTACTTTGGCCATGTGCGCTATGGCTTTTACTTAGCAACAGGGTTTGCCGTGATTTTATTTGTAGCTATGTTGTTCAATTATTTACGCGACCCATCAATGAGTGCTTTACAAGAAAGTAACCCAACAGCTTAATAAACTTGTATCTCAATACAATAAAAAACACTTTTAAAATCAACATATGAATAATAAAAGAGCAAATTAAACACAAAATGATTTGCTTATTGTAAAATATTTGTTATTTTTACTTAATCGATTAAGTAAAAATAACAAATCCTATTGGGATCAACACAACGAGGCGTTCACATGACAACACACCACACACCTTTATATTTAATCAGTGCTTTGGCACTTGCTGTAAGCCAAGGCGTTCATGCACAAGATGAGCAAGAAACCAAAGTCCAAGCCAACAAGGGCCTTGAAACAATTGTTGTTACCGGTGTACCTCGCCGAACAACCATTATGGCGTCGAGTTCATCAGTAAGCAGTTTATCGCTTGAACAAGTAGAGGTGTCTACACCTCGCTCAACGGCTGAAGCATTTAGAATTATTCCGGGTGTTCGCGCCGAATCAACTGGCGGCGAAGGTAACGCTAACATTGCTGTTCGTGGTTTACCTGTAGCATCGGGTGGCGCTAAGTTTTTACAACTACAAGAAGATGGCCTTCCTGTTATGCAGTTTGGTGATGTTGCCTTTGGTAATTCTGATATTTTTATGCGATTAGATAATACGGTGCAGACTATCGAATCGATTCGTGGTGGCTCAGCATCTACTGCAGCAAGTAATGCACCTGGTGGCATTATTAACTTTATCTCTAAAAATGGCGAAAACGAATCTGGCAGTGTATCTACAACACTTGGCTTAGATTACGACAACGTTCGTACAGACTTTGAATACGGCACTTACTTAACCGATAGCGTGCGTTTTCATGTTGGTGGCTTTGTTCGACAAGGCGAAGGCCCGCGCGAAACAGGTTACACGTCTAATAAAGGTGGCCAAATAAAAGCTAACCTTACAAAAGATTTTGACAACGGTTACGTTCGCCTTTATTACAAACACTTAGATGATAAGAGTGTTGGCTACCTTCCTATGCCAATGTACTCAAATGGTGACTCTATTGCTGGCTTTGATGCGCAATCAGACACACCTCACTCAGCGTTATTTACTAAAACAGCACGCTTAAATGGTGAAAACCAAATCAGTAGCGGCGATATCCGCGATGGTATGAATCCAAAGGTTGATTCTGTTGGTTTTGAAGCTGTATTTGATTTAGATAACGATTGGCGTATCGAAAACCGTTTTCGTAAATCATCAATAAGCGGCAACTTTAATTCACCTTTCACAGAACAAGTAGGTAGTGCAACATCAATAGCAGAAAGCATTGGTGGCGCAGGTGCAACCTTGAGTAACGCGAACACCGGTGAAGCGTTTAACGATGGTTTAGCAATGAAGATGGTGACATTTGATGTCACAATGAATGACTTTGGATCTATAGTTAATGACTTTAAATTAACTAAATCGTTCGACGATGATACCAGTCTTACATTTGGTTACTATGCATCTACGCAAAACATTGCGATGTCGTGGTTATGGAACTCTTACGTAATGGAGCTCAAGGGTGACAATGCTGCATTATTAAATGTAACAGGTGCCGATGGCACTGAGTTATCTGAAAACGGTTTATACGCTTACAGTGCATTTGGTAACTGCTGCCAACGTGATTACGATACGGAATACGATACACGCGCCCCTTACGTAGCATTTTCTACTAAGCTAGGTGATGTCAGTATTGATGCTAGTGCTCGCTACGATAGCGGTGAAGCTCGCGGAACATACGCAGGTGCAGTGACTTCAACAGTAGATATGAACCGCGACGGTGAAATATCAATCCCTGAGCAAAACGTTGCAGGTATTGATACTGCAAACGCAAGTCCAGTAAATTATGACTGGAACTATTCTTCTTATTCAATTGGTGCTAATTATCAAATTGACCCAAGCCTTGCTACGTTTGCACGTATTAGTAAAGGTGGTCGTGCAAATGCTGACCGTCTTTTATTTGGTAAAGTACGCGCCGACGGCTCTGTTGCAAAAGAAGACGCTGTTGATGAAGTAAACCAGTTTGAGTTTGGTGTTAAGAAGCGCTTTGATTCGTTATCAGTATTTGCTACTGCGTTTTTTGCCGAAACTGAAGAGCAAAACTTTGAAGCAACATCACAAACATTTTTTGACCGTGAATACGAAGCAAAAGGGATTGAAATAGAATCTACTTACTTTATTGATGCATGGGATTTTCGCGGTAATTTAACCTGGACCGATGCAGAAATAGCAAAAGATGCGCTTAACCCAGATGTTGTAGGTAATACGCCACGTCGTCAAGCCGATTTAATTTACTCATTAATGGCACGTTACAACTATGAAAAAGGCGCTGCAGGGGTAAGTTTCATTGGTACTACCGATGCGTACGCTCAAGATAATAACGACTTGCAATTTGACGGCTACACACAGGTAAATGGCTTTGTAAGCTATGATTTATCTGAAAACCTTAATATTGCGCTTAATGTAAACAACCTATTTGATACAGTAGGTATTACAGAAGCAGAAGAAGGCTCAGTACCTGAAAACAACATTATTCGTGCCCGTGCTATTAACGGCCGCACAACGTCGGTAACTTTAAAATACGCTTTTAACTAAATGTGTATTGCGCTGCGGTGAGTAGTCACTGTAGCGCCTTTTAAAGTATGAATAATTAACACCCTTCACGTTTTTTAGCCTAGCCTTGCTAGGCTTTTTAGGATATTCCAAATGACCAAACTTCTGTGCTTAGGCGAGCTATTAATTGACATGCTGCCACAAGATGCGAATAACTCTGCCTATTTACCTATACCAGGTGGCGCACCTGCCAATGTAGCTGTTGGCTATGAAAAACTCGGAGGTGAAGCTGCATTTTGTGGTGGTAGAGGGGACGATCATTTTGCCAATCAATTAAGTAATGCATTAGCGCAATACAATGTAAATACAGACTATTTATTTACCATTGCAGGTTCACAAACCGCTATGGTTATAGTAAGCCTTGATGAAACCGGCGAGCGTAGTTTTGGCTTTTATCGCCATAACACAGCCGATGTACTATTAACCCAGGCGCATTTAGTGCGTATAAATTGGCAAGAAATAAGTACACTACACTTTTGCTCAAACACATTGACCGAATCAGCAATTGCAAGCACAACGGTTAAAGCGCTAGAACTTGCAAAAGCGAATAATAAGCTCGTCAGTTTTGATGTAAATTTACGCTACAGCTTGTGGGAAAATACAAACGATATAGCAAGCAATGTAAAAGCTTGTTACACCTATTGTGACATAGTAAAACTCTCGCGTGATGAGCTTAATTTTTTAGCTCAGCATAGCGATACAACGAGCGATGATTACATTCAAGCGCTATTAAATACCGGAGTAAAACTGGTGTTTTTAACCGATGGGCCAGAGCCTGCCAAGGTTTACCACAGCGCATTTACACTTAACGAATCGGCACCAAAAATAAACGCCGTAGATACAACAAGCGCGGGCGATGCATTTATAGCGGGGGTTTTATACTACTTAAATAACTTGGGAAGTGATTTACCACTAGCAGATAAACTAAATGATAAAGCGAGCGTAAAAGACGCCCTGCACTTTGCTCTTAAATGTGGCTCTAAAGCGTGTTTAGCTAAAGGGGCATTTCCGGCATTACCTGTACTGGCTGATGTAATTTAAACGATTAAAGCCCCATATTACAGGGCTTTAAATTAGAGTTATATCTATTGCTTTATAAAGGTGACACCTTTGGGTATTTCATCTTGGGGTAACCGAGTAGAGTGCATTTGCGATAACAACCATTTATCGCCCACTTTTGATACAACAACGCTTTCTAACCAATAAATATCAATACTTCTTTGAGTGTTTTTAATATTGGCTTTATTCCAGTAATTAATAAATGCAACATCACCCACTACACGCGAATTTATAACACTAAAATAATTAGTTCTTATAAAGTCAGAAGGCTTAACTACATTTATAAAGTCATTAATAGTCCACACTTCACCGTGTTCTAAAAGTAGAAATGAATCATCAACGGCTACACGCATTTGCGAGTGATCAACGTTAGAAACAGCTAAAAAAAGATCGCTAACCGGCGTGAATATGTTGTTATCTTTTGCATGTATTGATGTAGAAAATATCAGGAATGTAATAAAGGTAAGTACTTGTTTCATTGTTTTTATAATATGTAATTTGCTCAATAATAATGAGTGTATTTTAATAGAGCAGTATTAACAATTGAAATAAAGCGAATGTAACTACTTAATAACGTTACCCATAGAGCAAAAAAGCACTCTATAAGAGTGCTTTAATTTAAGTTTTTAAACCAGGCTATTCGTCTAGCCAATCTATGGCTGCGGTAGCATTTTCAAAGTATTGAACCTCACCCGATATAAACCAGTTACCTATTTTTGCCATTCGAGCTTGCCACTCTTTATTACCGTAAATAGCTACTTTTTTAAATTCTTTAGAGTGCTTAACACCTAACTTTAAGTCATCCCACGCTGCGCGTACTTCCCAACCTTCAAGTTCGCTACCATCTATTAAGGCGTTCACGACTGGATGCTTAACTTCGCCAAGAGCTGAATTTATCATTGGGGTAATTATTTTGTAGTCGTCGTGAGTAAGCGTACCAACGGCTTTAAGTTTTAAAAAAAACTCTCTTCCTGCACGTTCAAGACCAATCGATAAACCATGTGTTGTGTGTACCATTACTGCTCTCCTTAAATAGGCTGAGCGGTAAAAGTACACCTTCTAAAATTAATTAGTCCTGAACTAAATCAATAAATAATCTCAAATAAACGACTGATTTACGCATTTTGTACGCGAGATATCTGGTTTTCTACATCAGTTAAATGGCCCGTTTTAAGCCATACTTTTGCGCCATTACTTCCCGCCTTAACGTTAATGGAGCTATTAATAGGCACTCTTAACCAACTGTTTTTTACAAAGGTATCGGCTTGCTCATCAAATGAACCTTCAAGTACTAGCAGTTCTGCTCCACCTTTTGCGTTTATAACCATGCTGGCGTTGGGCTTAAAGTGCAGCAAGCTTACCTCTTCAAAGTCGTCTTTGTACAAAGGAGTTACAGCTACATTTTTAAAACTAGGGTGCGCCGTACTTTGCATCAAGTCCGTTTGTAAACGCACGTGGGTTCTATCATCAGGCTGAAACTGCCATAACTTTACAAATATAACGCAGCCATTTTCAGACCCCGGTTTGTGCTTTGATTGCGGTGGGTTACGGATATAAGAACCTGTCGGAAAGTCACCATGCTCATCTTGAAATACCCCTTCAAGTACAACAAACTCCTCACCGCCGGTGTGTACATGCGGCGAAAATTCACTGCCTGGTGCATAACGAACAATGGTCGTGGCGCGAGCAACTTCGTCGCCCACACGGTCCAGTGCTCGTCTATCAACGCCCGCCATTGGCGATGCAACCCACGGGAGCGTTTCGCTGTGTACAACAACTCGTTTACTAAAATCGGCAGCAATTTTCATATTTGGCTCCTAACCGTAACTCCACTTAAACTTTAAACTAATTACGCCGCAACACTTGTGCGTTTTGCTACTTTTTCTTGCCATGCTAATAAATGAGTTAACTCATTCGGGATTGCTATTTGTGCAAATCCAGCAAATACCAGCCCAGCATACAATGTAATATCAGCAATACTAAACTGCTCACCAGCAACAAACGCCGACTGCGCTAGTACATCATTAAAATAGCTAAACCCTTGGCGTGCTTTTTCACCTTGTTTTTCACCCCAAGCCACATTTTGATACGTTTCAAGCTCTGGACCTAAGCCATCAGTTGCATGATGAAAGTAAGTTGCCACAGCGTCAAGCACCATAGACTCTGCACGCTTTTGCATCATGTTAATTACTGCTCGCTCTTTTGCGGTTTCACCCATTAATGACGGGCCTTCAAATGCGGTATCAATATACTCAGTAATAGCGGTACTTTCTGATATAAACGTGCCGTCATCTAGCTCTAATACGGGCACACCTGCTAGTGGATTCTTAGCTAAGAAGGCTTCTGTTCTGTGCTCACCATTTAATAAATCAACAGGTACAAACTCAACATTTGAAGTGGCATTTTTTTCAGCTAAAGCGATACGAACACGAAGTGGATTTGGAAAGTTTTCTACATCATAAATTTTCATGGCAATCTCTATCTTTATTGTTTAAAAGTGAATTAGTGGCAGAAACCTACCTACCGATAGGTAATTTATAATATTAAACTAAATTTAAGTCAACGTTTAAATTTTTCTGATGTATAGGATTTAACTTAATTTATTGTAAAATTAGGGGGTTGCTTAAAAATAAAATCGCTTGTAAATAACTACCTACTGGTCGATAATTTTACTATACCAATTGCATTAAATAAGTGATTTATTATTGCGCTAGGAAAAATAGCGCAATAACGAGGCGAAAATCATGACATCTAGTTATTCTGTATGAATAATTTTTAACGCAGTTAGTGTGTTATTTAATGCGATACAATGATCATGTTTTTAATAAAACTGGTGTTACTGCAGATAGGAAATATTAAAAATGAGTAAAAAAGAAGCTTTATTAAAAGCAGCTGAAAACAAGGTACGCCTTGGCGGGTACAGCAATTTTAGTTTTAGAGAGCTTGCCAGCGAAGTTGGAATTAAAAGCGCCAGTGTGCACTATCACTTTCCGACTAAGGCCGATTTAGGTGCAGAGCTTGCTCATCAATATACAAATTCTTTTTTAGCTGCGTTAGGCGAGCCAAGCGAGCTTAAAGCCAGCGGTAAAAATCCTATTGATGTGTACACTCAGCTTTTTAGAAGTGCTTTAGTTACCGACCGAAAAATGTGTTTATGTGGGTTACTAGGAGCCGAAAGCGATAGCCTTCCAGATAAAGTACGCCTTGAAGTAAAACGCTTTTTTAATCAAAACCTAACATGGCTTAGCGCTGCGCACCTAGCTAATGGTGAGCTTAACCCTACTAAAGCGGCTATTCAAACAGTGAGCTTGCTTGAGGGCGCTATGATGATAAGCAAAACGCTCGACGATAACAGTTACTTTGAACTTGCAACTCAGTAATGCCTAAATTTAGTGCACAAAAAAAAGCGAGCTATTCATTATGAATAGCTCGCTTTTTTAATGCTTGAAATAACTTATGTGATTATTATTAAACCGCTGTTGGTTTAACTTTATGCTTAGAGTGCACAATTGCTAAAACAATTAAGCCAATCACTGTCACTACAGCGCCAATAGGTTTACCTAAATCGCTTGATAAGTTAAGACCAATTGCTGCAGTGCCAATATAAGAAACCGTTACCGCTGTTGCTATAACAGCAGGAACACTCGCAATCCAGTGGAATGCTCCACGGTCAAACAAGTACTTAGTGGCAAGCCATAATACGCTTGTAGAAAGCAGCATGTTTGAAAATGCAAAGTAGCGCCAAATTAACGAGAAATCGAGTTTCGTCATAAAGTATGCAATAGCAAGTATAGGTACCGCTACCAATAAGCGGTTACGTAAACTTTGCGGAATATTAAACGCATCAACAACGGTTAAACGTAGTGAACGGAACGCTGTATCACCAGAAGTAATTGGGAATACGGCTACTGCAATAATTGCCATTATACCGCCAAATACACCTAAGTAACTGTTAGCTACATGGTTTACAACTAAACCTGGACCACCTTGATCAAGCAATGCTTTTAAGCCAGCGTAACCATCTGGGAACGCTGCAATACCTGCAAGTGCCCATACACAACCAACAATACCTTCACACATCATAGCGCCGTAATAAACTGGGCGTACGTATTTTTCGTTAGTTAAACAGCGCGCAATAATTGGCGCTTGAGTAGAGTGAAAACCACTAATAGCACCACAGGTAATTGTTATAAATAGCAATGGCCACGTTGGTAACCCATCTGGGTTTGGTTCTAAAAAGTCATGTGCGTGGTCAGCTTCAAAGTAAGCTAAAAAGTCACTTGGAACAGGCAAGTGCGGCGCATTAATAAGTAATGAAATAGCAATTGCCACTGTCATTACAATCATTAGCGCACCAAAAATTGGGTAAAACTTTGTTATTATTTTATCAATTGGTAGCAAGGTAGCTAAAAAGTAATACGCTAAAATAGCAAGTACCCAAAAGGTGTTATTTGCCAGTATTGTACCTTCAAAAAAATCAAGGTTACTTAACAAACCTGCAGGGCTCATAATAAATACTACACCTACAAAAAACAGTAGCATGGCAGTAAATATAAGCATAAAGCCTTTAAATACCACATTGTAATAATGGCCTGCGATTTCTGGTAAGCTTTTACCATCTTCTTTTATACTCATTACACCTGAGAAGAAGTCGTGTACAGCACCACCTAAAACATTACCAAGTACAATCCATACCAATGCAACAGGTCCGTATAAAGCACCTAAAATTGGGCCAAATATTGGACCTACGCCAGCAATGTTTAAAAACTGAATTAAAAATGCTCGTACAGGGTGAATAGCTACGTAATCAACACCTTCGCTAAAGCGTTTTTGTGGTGTGTCAGCAGTTGAATCCAAACCGGCTTGTTTTTCAACAAATGGGCTGTAAAACTTATAGCCCAGTATTAAAATAGTGAGGCAGATAAAAAAGATGATCATAAAGCACGTTTCTCTTTTTGTATTTTAGTTATAGAGCGCATTGTGTGTCGCCCCGCCTTTTCAATCCGTGAATAATCGACGAACGATAACAAAGCTTTAACCCTCAAACAATAAGACGTTTAGCTAATACAATAATCGATATAAGCCACTATTTACGCAACCTGCGCACTTAACACTCACTTATCGCCTATGTCTTATTTTAGGCACAAAAAAAGCGGTTAAACTTTTACGTATAACCGCTTTCACACACAATGTTTTTTTAAAGTGGGTTCATAAACTCACTAATTTGTTGATGCGTTAAAGTAGGTGTTGCACCAGAACTTTCGGCGACCATTGCTCCAACGGCACATGCAAAGTCAACGGCATATTGCGCGTCGTCGTTGCTACAAAGCTGATAAATTAACGAACCTAAAAACGAATCCCCTGCGCCAACAGTGTCAATTACGCTAATTAAATAACCTGAATTATAAAAATTCTCGCCTTTGATTGTTAATAAAGCACCGTGGCTACCTTTGGTTACACATAAGTAATCGGTATTTGTTTGCTGTGCTATAAACGCTAAATTTTGTTCAAGCGAATGAAACTTACAACCCATCGCTTTTGCAATTTCGTATAGCTCTTCATCGTTTAACTTAATAAAGTCTGCTTTATTCATTAAATCTACAAGTGTTTCTAGCTTGTAATGCGGTGCACGTAGATTTACGTCAAATACTTTAAAGTTTGCTACATCAACTAGTTGATTTAATGTTGCTAAAGACGCTTCGCTTCGCCCAATTAGGCTGCCAAATACAAATACATCGCTACTTTTAACTTTACTAAGTAACTCATCGGTAAGCGCTATATTATCCCACGCAGAGTCTGCCACTATTTCATAACTTGCAGAGCCACCACTGTCGAGCGTTACCTCAACCGTGCTAGTTTTTTTGTCACTATTAATAGCAATGTATTCGCAGCTTACGCCTTTGCTAGTAATTTCGCCTAGTAGCTCAGCGCCTAACTCGTCGTTACCAACAGCGCTGATCATGTCGGCTTTAATGCCAAGTGAGTTAATACGCACACACATGTTAAGTGGCGCGCCACCTAAGCGTTTACCTGAATCAAAACAATCCCACAGTACTTCGCCAAAACAGCTAACACTTACGTTTTCGCCTGATTTATGATTAATTAAAATGCTCATAATTAGTTACTCTTTTGATCAAGTACAGCCTGCATAATGGCTTTAATTTTACTATTAGGTGCATACAACGCAGCAATCGACTTTTTATATTCAGCAGTAAACGTTTCGTTATGCTCAAGCTTACCAAACAAGCTCGTTAACTTTAAAAATGCAATCGGGCTAGTTTGAGTCTCTTGCGCGTAAGAATTAAGCTCTTTGTGCATAGCATCTTGAATTTCAAGTTGCTCGCCGTTTTCACTTAAACCTTTATCGCTGTACAAACACCAAGTAGCAATAACAAGCGTTGCCAGTGATACATCTCGACCTTGTACTAGGTTTTCGTTAATTGTGGCAATTAAAAACTTAGGCAGTTTAGCTGAGCTTTCACTACAGATACGCGCTAGGCTGTCTTTAATATTAGGATTAGCAAAACGCTCTATTAACGTATCTTTGTAGCTTTCAAGGTCAATGCCTTCAAGTGGTTCAAGGTTTGGGGTTACTTCTTTATCCATAAAAGCACGTAGGTATGTGGCAAATAATTCATCCGATACCGTTTCGTCAATAGTGCCGTAGCCATGGATTGAACCTAATAAACCAAGTACAGAATGCCCTGCATTAAGTAAACGTATTTTCATGGTTTCATAAGGCGTTACATCAGTAACAAACTGTGCACCAACAACATCCCAATTTGGACGAGAGTCACTAAATGTGTCCTCTATTACCCATTGTGTAAACGACTCACAGGTAATTGGCCACTCGTCGCTAACACCATATGCATCAACCACGTAATCAATATCACTCTTTTTAGATACCGGTGTAATACGGTCAACCATCGCATTTGGAAACGATACGTTTTGCTCAATCCACTCACTTAGGTTTTTGTCTTGCTCTGTAGCAAAGGCTAAAAGCATTTTGCGTGTTACGTTACCGTTGTGCTGAATGTTATCGCACGACTGTACTGTAAACGCGCCTAGGCCTTGCTCTTTACGCAATTTTAACGCAGCAGTAATGTAACCAAACGCTGTAATTGGATCGTTCGGGTTATTAATGTCGTTAATAATATCTGGATTACTGTAATCAAACTCGCCCGTTGCAGGGTTAAAGTTGTAACCACCTTCAGTAATAGTAAGCGACACAATTTTAGTATCGCTGTGCGCTAGCTTATTGATTACCGCTTGTTTGCCCTCTGGAGCAAACAAAAAGTCGATCATTGAGCCAATTACTTTGTTATCTATTTTACCGTCTGGGTGTCTAACAGTTAGCGTGTAAAGGTAATCTT
Source organism: Pseudoalteromonas sp. TP27 (assembly GCF_056470645.1). NCBI lineage: Bacteria > Pseudomonadati > Pseudomonadota > Gammaproteobacteria > Alteromonadales > Pseudoalteromonadaceae > Pseudoalteromonas > Pseudoalteromonas sp. TP27. Next base: position 23,386 of record NZ_JARDAK010000029.1, read on the forward strand.
GCTGCTTTAAAATATCACGCAGACCACGGTTACCCTCTAAAAGGCCAACACCACATATACCCCATTGCTCAGAGCCCGGAGTTTTTAAAAGCTCGTTAACATACACTGCTTGGTGAGCACGATGAAAACCGCCCACACCAATATGTACAATACCGGCTTTAACTGCGCTACGGTCGTAGGTTGGTGTATCAACATGGCTTGGTAATTGAGCCAAGCTCTGTTGGTTTAGCCCTGTAACTAGAGCGTCAGTGTGTTGGTATTGTGTCATGGTGTGACCTTACTAAACAAAAATAAAATATAAATTACGATACTGTATTACGATAAGTAATTACGATGCTGTATTGAGTACTTTATGGCGCTTTAATGACCAGTACGCAGTAACAAAATAAATAACAGTACAAATAAAACAGGCTATTTCGAATTGCGATTTATTAGCGCTGTACATACTCATAGTTTCACTGAAAAACATCACTTGGCTGGCAAATATAAAAATAATAACCAGTGAAACCGTAGAAACCGCGTTAAGTACTTTTGTAAATACAGAGCTGTCAATTACAGGCTTTGGAATATCTTTAGCCTCAGCTGCTTGATATTCTTTAATATCACGTTGCTCTTGCTTTTCTGCTGCAATTTCTTGTGTGTAATCGTCACCAGCGCCGTATTTTTTAGCTAAAAGCGTGTAAACAACAATGGTGAAAATCCATGTAGGAATAAACAAGTAGTAAAACGACATTACATCAATTGCGTTTAAGCCAAAGCCAAACACAAGTGCTAACGCCCAAGATGCTATAGCCGGTACGCTGCGGGTAATATTTTTATATTTAGCCCAGTAACGTGTTAGGCCAATTTTAGGAAATAACACATGTTCAGCAAACACAATGCCGCCTACTGGCACAACTAATAAGCCTGCGTAGGTAAGTAGCGGAAGCATTTGTGAAAATACAAACGGGAAACACGCAATAATCACGGTTACAACACCTACAATAGCGGTTGTGCGTTCACGTGATTGATTAACAAATATAGATTGTGCTGCAAGACCTGCACGGTAAAGGTTTGCGTTAGCTGTAGTCCAACCGGCAATAATTACAATAACAAAGCCAGTCCAACCTAATGCATGGTATGCAACATCGCCCGGATCAAGTGATGAAATAGTTGTTTTAAGTAATACCGCAACACCTGCGCCCATAATACCGGCAGAGATCCACGCTAAGTAATGACCAAAAAACATGCCCACGCCAGAAAACAAGCCATAGCTTTTGCGTTTAGCAAATCTAAAAATAGCCATGTCGATTAAACCAAAGTGAGTAATTGAGTTAGCAGCCCATGCAAAGCCAATCACTTCTAATAGGCCAATGCCTTTTTCACCATCGGCATTGGTGCCCGTCCATATGGAGGAGTCGCCTATGGTCATAAAGTCGCTAAAGCTAGTTAAAGAGGTAGAACCTAATACGTGATTTGAAAGCTCAGGGAATAACGCGAACGAACCTGCAATAAATATAACAAATAGCCACGGCGCGCACAGTTTCGAAAAGTCAGCAACCGTAGAAAAGCCATACATCGCAACAAACACAACAATAGAGCCAACAGCTAAAACAATGGCTACAAACCAAAAGCTATTTGGATACCAATCAAGTTGCGCAGGTATATCAAACAAAAACCGCACGGCGGTGGAGGATACCGTGATCATAGCGGCCGATATAACACTAAAAATAACCACGTTAGCCCAGTTATAGAGCTTGGTCATTGAGTTACCAGCAATTTTGTTTAAGTAGTTATATAAACTTAAGCGGGTTTGTACTGCAATGGGTGCCGTAATTAGCCACCAAGAACACATTGCTAACAGGTTACCTATTAATAACCCCAATAGAATGTCGATGGTTGATGCGCCTAATGCAACAAAGGTTGCGCCAATAACAAATTCAGTGGCAGCAACATGTTCACCAGCGTATAGCCCTGCAAAGTGTTTCCAGCCGTGAAGCTTATTATTAGCAACCGGAAGTTGCTCTTCGTTTACATCTTTAAATGTGTGTGTGTGTGGACTCGTTGCCATGGTATTTCCTAGTTGTTAACAGCAAAGTACTTAATACCTAAAGACTTTGCTTCTTATAATTTAGTTTTATAAACGCGTAACCACTTGTTTTAGTTTTTATAATTAATATCAGTACTAACAACGCTTATATTTTGCCACTTATAAACCCTATAAATGTGTGTTGGTATAAGTAGCCATGTTTAAATGTTTTTACTTTTAAGTGCAGGATAAGCTGTAAAAAACTGCTGCCAATGAGTTAAGTGAGCAACATTTGGATACGCTTTACGAACATAGTTAATGGCCGTTTGCATGTGCTGCCCGCCACTGTAATGCAGTACTTGCATATTGGCATTTATGGCTGCACATACGCCAGCTTCGCTGTCCTCAATGACCAAGCAATGCTCTGGTTTTACGCCCATTTGCTTAGCTGCATGTAAAAATAAGTCGGGGGCGGGTTTACCACGCTTTACTTCACTGCTGGTAAATATCGTATTGCTAAAACAGTTACTTAAATTAACTATATCTAATGCTTTAGCTGTACGTGCTGGGCTGCTACTTGTGGCAATACATTTGGGCACAGCTAAGTTATTAAGTACTTCGTTTATGCCATCGGTTGTACTGAGCGCTGAACCAAACTCGTTTAACAGCGCTTCTCGGTAATCATCTTCAAAGCTATTTGGCAAAGTGACATTAAAGGCGTTTTGGATTTTTTGACTTACGGTTTTAAAATTACACCCCAAAAAGTGTTGCTGTACATATCCGCGGTCAATGTTAACCGTTAAATACGCAAGCATATCAATCAACACTTGAGCGCTGAGTATTTCACTGTCGATGACTACCCCATCGCAATCAAATATTACTAGCTCAATGTTAGTATTCATCTTGTCACCTTATTAAAACTGTTTGGTTTAGCTAATTTAAGTATAACGAGTTAAGCGCGATTAATATTGTGCAACTTTTTAGTGCAACCCAGTAATGGGCATAAGCTCACTGGTTGAGCATATTCCCTTTATTGTACGAATATGTCAACACACTGTAAGTATAAAACGCACCAGCTTGGTGAAAATACCGCCAGATAAAACTAAAAACCTTTGTATTTAATAAATTTTATAAAAGCATATTGCGACTAAGGTCGTAGTAAAAAAATTACATTAATGTAAAAAGTGTATCTGCAAATTCATCTCATCTGTTTTACAAATCGCATCAATCTAATTAATCAGTTTTACCGAAGTTAATAAAATTAATACTATCGTTAACAGATTAACAGCCTGCACCACTGCCGGCACTTTTAAATAGATGAGGTCGACAATGAATACTCAAATTAACACTAACTGCACTGGCACTTGCAATGGCATTACCGGCAAGCGCAGCAACAACTCTTACTAAAGATAACGGCGCAGCTGTTGGCGAAAACCAAAATTCAATTACTGCTGGCGAACGTGGCAGTGTATTACTAGAAGACGTGCAACTAATTCAAAAACTGCAACGCTTTGCACGTGAGCGTATTCCTGAGCGTGTTGTGCATGCTCGTGGTACCGGCGCACACGGTGTGTTTGTAGCATCAAAAGAGCTAGACGATTTAACAATTGCAGCACCGTTTGCACAAGCAGGTAAAGAAACAGACGTATTTGTTCGCTTTTCATCAGTAATCCACTCTAAAGGTAGCCCAGAAACACTGCGCGACCCACGTGGCTTTGCAACTAAGTTTTACACAGATCAAGGTAACTGGGATTTAGTAGGTAATAACTTACCGGTGTTCTTTATTCGCGATGCAATTAAATTTCCAGACATGGTTCACTCTTTAAAACCATCTCCGGTTGATAACATTCAAGATCCTAACCGTGTATTTGACTTTTTCTCGCACGAACCAGGTTCTACACAAATGCTAAAGTGGGTTTACAGCGACTACGGAACACCAGCAAGCCTTCGTAAAATGGACGGTTGGGGTGTACATGCATACAAAATGATTAATAAATCGGGTGATGTTAAATACGTTAAGTTTCATTGGGTAAGCCAACAAGGTATTGATAACCTTGACTCAAAAGAAGTAGCTAAAGTACAAAGCCAAAACTTTCAGCATTTAACACAAGATTTATACACTGAAATAAACAGAGGCAATTTCCCTAAGTGGGATCTGTACATTAAAACGCTTGATCCATCGCAGCTTGATGACTTTGATTACAACCCATTAGATGCAACAAAAATGTGGTTAGACATTAAAGAAACTAAAGTAGGAACAATGACGTTAAACCGTATGCCAACTAACTTCTTCCAATCTACGGAACAAGTAGCAATGGCACCGGCAAACATTATTCCTGGTATTGAGCCATCAGAAGATCGTTTATTACAAGGTCGTATGTTTTCATACGCTGATACACAAATGTACCGCCTAGGTGCTAACCACCAGCAATTGCCAATCAACCGTGCAAAAGTTGACGTAGTTAACTACAACCAAGACGGCGCAATGAATATTGGTAACACAACAAGCAATGTGAACTACCAGCCAAGCCAAGAAAACGTAGCTGAAAACCCAATTGCACGCAGAAGTAATACAGAGCTAAAAGGTTTTGTACAACAAGCCGCAATCAAAAAGCAGCAAAACTTCGCGCAAGCAGGTGTTATATACCGTGGTTTTAGCAAGCAAGAACGTACAAACCTAATTAATAACCTAGCAGGCGATTTAGGCAAAGTGCAAAACAGCAGTGTTAAACACAAAATACTTAGTCACTTTTACAAAGCTGATACTGAATACGGTACCCGCTTAACTAAAGCTGTAAACGGCGATATTAAAATGGTTAAACAACTAGCAGCTAACTTGTAAGTAGCTAGTTGAAGGTAGTTAGTTGTAAGTAAGCAGTTGTAAAAATTAGTCCCAACTAAGCAAGCAGCTATATAAACAACCACAATTATGGGGAAGGGATAAACCCCTTCCTCTTTTTATAAGAGGCAATTGTTATGCGTAATTTATTAATTATAGTCGCTCTACTGCTGAGCTTTACCAGTAGCGTTTACGCTCAAAATACTCCCAATACACAAACGTCTAGTACGCAAGCTGAAAACCAAAACTCTGCAAAAACTCAATACGACAGCTTATTTGCTTATTACTTTGCCGCAGCACGCACAAACGACACAGCTGTAATAGAGCAATTTGTAGATGCCGGTATTCCTATCGACAGCTACAACAATAAAGGCTACACCGCGTTAATGATTGCTACTTACCATGGTAATAAAAACACGGTTAACACACTTTTACACTTAGGCGCTAATGCCTGTCTAGAAGATAACCGTGGCAACACAGCGCTAATGGCCGCTATTTTTAGAGGTGAATTTAGTATAGCTAAAACACTCGTATCACTTGATTGCGACAACGCGCATCAAAACAAAGCCGGTCAAACAGCAGAGCAATTTGCACAAACATTTGGTCAACAAAAAGTTATAGAGTTACTAGCGCAGGTAAATAATGCAAAATAATCTGCACGCAACAAAAAGCCCTAAAATAATAGGGCTTATTTTTAATAAAATTAGTCTTATGTTGCAGACGCTATTTGAGGTTGTTTAGGCTTTTCTCGCGTTACAAAGTAGCAAATTAGCGAGCCCACGGTTACCAGTACAACTCCTTGCCAAAACGAAGCACTCAGCGTAATAGATAAATACAGCGCTGAAATAATAGTAGAAAACACCGGTGTAAAGTACGAAAGTGTGCCAAGCAGCATTAAGTTACCGCCAATAATAGCTTGGTTCCACAGTGCATACCCGCTCCCTACCACTACTCCTGCTAATAGCAATGTTATGCTTGAGCTGAGTGAAAACGTTAATGGCGCTTCATTACTAAAACCATATTGCGCCCATAAACTCATTGCCGTAACAGTAAAGAATAACGTAATGGCATTTTTGCCATTACTCAGCTTTTGCGTAACCACGCAATAAATAGCCCATATAAACGCTGCAGCTAATGCCATTAAGTAAGTAGCAGGATTATCAGCAAAGTTAGTAACAAGCGTATCGAGTGACATTTTTTGATCGCCCGTAATACACCAAGCAACCCCTAAAAAAGCAATGATCATGCTTGGGTAAACCCAGAAATTTACTTTTTTACGACCAATAATAATAGAGAGCAGTATAGTCAGCGTGGGCCATAAATAATTAATAACCGCCATTTCCATTGCCTGATGACGGCTATTTGCCATACCAATAGAAAGCGCCAAGCAAATTTCGTACGATACAAATAATAAAGTACCTATTACCAAGTAACGTTTTGAAAACCCACTAAACTTGGGCACTCCCATAACCAAAATTAAAAATATCGCACTGGCAGAATACATAGCCGCCGCACCACCAATGGGGCTAAACAACTCAGAAATATCCCGTAGTAATGCAACTAAGCAACTCCACAGTAATATTGCAGCAACTCCATAAAGCGTGTATTTATTTTTGCTTAAAAACTCCATTTGCCAATCCAAAAGTACTACTCGTAAATTTGAAGCTAAACTAACAGTAATTATTTAATTAAACAATTAGGGTCTGTTGATCTTTCAAGGTTAAATTTGCAGCAGTCTGTTTGGTATTTAGGCAAGGCAGAGCCTATATAGTGTGGTTATTCCCCATTAATGGGCGATAACGTAGCATTAATGCCAAACAGGCGCTGCCCAAAGGGTTCTTCCT
>NZ_JARDAK010000030.1:0-27308 GCF_056470645.1 Pseudoalteromonas sp. TP27
AAAAACAGATCAACCCTTTTTTTAGATCTTTTTACTGTTCGAACAAAAATAGAACAAAACAACGTAAAACCACATGAAAACACACCTAAGGTGATGCTTTTTTGTGCTCTTATTTATTATTTAATACAAATATCATTGCTATGTTTGATTTAGACGTTAAGATAGCAAGTTCACAATGTTAAATTAATGTTTATTTCCTGTTTATTGGTAGATCTAAAATGAAATTACCCGATCAAAAATCTTTTATCTTCTCTGTTATTCTTGCTGTAGTTGGTTTTGTTGTTGTTGAGTTTGCTTTAAGCGGCTTAGCTTTAAACCCTGCGTTACTATTTGGTGCTGGTTTATTAATAGGTGCGATTGCTATTGCTGCAATGTCATCTGATGTGACTGAAGAAGCTGAAGTTAAAACAAAAACGCTTTATGTTGGTAACCTTCCTTATCGTGCAAACGAAGGTGTGGTTCGTGCATTATTTGAAGAACAAGGCAAAGTATTCAATGTTCGTTTATTAAAGGATAAGAATACTGGCAAGCGTCGTGGCTTTGGTTTTGTTGAAATGGCGCAAGCTGATGCAGACAATGCAATTGCTAACTTAAACGATAGCGAGTTCCAACAACGTACTTTAAAGGTACGTGAAGCAAAACAAAAACAAGAAGATGATTCTAATGCTCTACGTACTGAGACGGATCAGTCAGTGTAACTAGCTTTACCGCTAGCTTATTGCTAAACACATCAGCCGTTGCATAATATTGCAGCGGCTTTTTTATGTCTGTTAGTTTATTCACACATAAGTTAAGTTCGTTAAGTAAGTAACTAACCCTATTTGCTATCGCTACACCTGAATCAAGTAATTTTACATTCCCTTCAAAATACTGACTCATCGGCCCTGCTAGAATTGGAAAGTGCGTACACCCCAGTACAAGTACATCTATAGTTTTATCTATATGCAGACCATCTAGTGCTTGGTGCAACTTGTCTGTATCCAAGGACTCTGTAAAAAAATATTGCTCAGCTAAGGCTACTAACTCCACACTGCTATATAGATTAACAACTACATTACACGCATGTTCAGCAATTAACGTTTTAGTGTATGAACTGGCGACCGTTGCTGGTGTGGCTAATAAGCCAATATGATTTGAACGTGTTAACTCTGCGGCAGGCTTTATTGCTGGCACAACACCTACAATTGGAATATCTGTCACTTGGCGAACTGCACTAAGTGCAGATGTGGAAGCGGTATTACACGCTATTACAATTAAATCAACGTTAAGCGTATTGGATTTGATGAAATGAATAAGTGAGCACAATCGGTTAATGATTGTTTGCTGGGATTGAGCACCATAAGGTAGTAAAGCATTATCCATAAAATAGCTGTACTGAGCATTGGGGATACTTTGCATTATATGCTCAAGTACAGTAGTTCCACCAATACCTGAATCAAAGACCATTATATGCGCTGACAAACTACCGTTCCCACTTTACTTTAAGAACGGCAGTTTGCCATGAGGTATTTATAAAAGAAAGTAGTTTAACTTTCCGTGGTTTCTAAATTAGCAAGATCGTCGGCTGCCGAATTTAACTGATTAAGGTTTTCGAACATAGACTTTGTGTAATCTACTAACTTATCTATTTGTTCCTGATCTTGATTTAGCCACTGTAGAATTCCAGCTAGTTGATTTTGTAATCCAAGTTCGCCTGCTTTTTCAAAAGCATTTTTAAGGTCGTCATTAAAAGGGGCTAAACCCTCTGCGACTTGTTTTTCTGGTGCTGGTTTATATTCTTCATAGCTTTTAACTGTTGCTATTGTTTTTGTTTGGCGTAAATCCATAGAAAAAGCCACCAGCTGATCACTCTCTAAACTCAGCTCTTGTGCTTGTTCAAATGCTTTATCTAGATCACCACCAAAAAATGTTTTACTTAAATCTTGTAAATCTTCCATCATCGCATTAATAGCTTCTTGCTCTTGCTCATTTAAGTCACCATTTACCGACATCGAAAATGATACCTGTCGAGATTGCGATGATGAGCTTGCGAACGACTCGCCATTACTATTTTGCTGATAGCCGCTTGCCGATTGAGATTCGAATGCATCTGCAAAGCTAATACTTACCTCGTCACCTTCTGCGGTGGTAAACTTATACTCTGCATTGCTAGTCATACTGACATATTGAGCCTGGCTTATATTTACGCTGGCAGGTTGTGGGTTAAATAACGACTCTTCAAACTTATCGAGCCCATTGTAAATGCCCCCTTTAGATTTATTAATCCCCTCTTCCATGTCATCATTAAATACACCTGTTCCTTTAAGTTCATCAACAGCGTCGTCAATCCCTATTTGGACTCCTTTGCGTGCGTCGCCTAACATATCTTTGAGCTTTTCGTCATCAGCGCCGTTAGCTTTTGCTTTGTTAACAGCACTACTTACAAAATCGAGTACGTTTTTTACTATTTCATCAAAATCAAAGAGTGGTTTATCTGCTTTTTTTTCTGCTATGGGCAATCCAAGTTGCTCAGCCATTTTATCGCCAAGCACCTTTGCGGCCAACTCTCGGCCTCGTTGTTGATAGCTATCTTGAGGAGACGTAATTGTAGGTTGCTGTATATCAGCTTTATTATTGAATTTATTGATGTTGTTGTTTGGCATAAAGCCATAATTACCTATTTTCATGATTCGTCTCCTAAGCGTGCGTAGTTTATTATCGGCTATAACAACAAAAACTAAAGTACAATGTTCAATAAAACAGCATAAATGCTAGCCAAAACTAGACAAATACGCAGCGCTCCCTACAATAGCGCCGATAAACAGATCTTAGAGAAGGTAGTAGCGTTAATGGCAGTTATTAAAATAGATACCACACAGTACCAAACGCAGTTAAGTGAAAAAGAGCAGCGTATTAGTGCGCAGTTTCAACGTTTTGGTGTGGAGCAACTAGAAGTATTTAGCTCAGAGCCAACTAACTACCGCCAACGTGCTGAATTTAGAGTATGGCACGACGGTGACGATCTGTTTCACATTATGTTTGATCAACAAACAAAAGAAAAAATCCGTGTTGATACATTTGACCCTGCAGCGCCTCTAGTAGGTGAAATAATGCAGGTGATGATTGAAAGCCTCAAGCCTTGCGAGATATTACGTCGTAAGTTATTTCAAATTGATTACCTATCAACGCTAAGCGGTGAAATTTTAGTAAGCTTGCTTTATCACAAACCACTTGATGAAGAGTGGCTAAGTGAAATTAAAGCGCTTAAAGAAAAGCTAAGCAGTAAATACAAGATTGACTTTATAGGCCGTGCTCGCAAACAAAAAGAAGTGCTGGGTGATGACTTTGTAACTGAGCATTTAACTGTTAATGGCCAAGAGCTTATTTACCAACAAGTAGAAAATAGCTTTACTCAGCCTAATGCAAAAGTAAATATTAATATGCTTGAGTGGACACAAGACTTATGTAAGCCACTTAAGAATGATTTATTAGAGCTTTACTGTGGTAACGGTAACTTTTCAATTGCGTTAGCGGGTTCTTTTAATAAAGTGTTAGCAACTGAAATATCAAAGTCATCTGTTCACTCAGCTCAATACAACATTGCTAAAAACAACGTAGAGAACCTAGATATTATTCGTATGTCGAGTGAAGAGTTTACTCAAGCAATGAATGGTGAGCGTACTTTTTCTCGTTTAGACGGTATTGACCTTAAAAGCTATGACTGCCAAACCATATTGGTTGATCCGCCGCGCGCTGGCATGGATGAATTAACGTGTGACTTAGTGGCTAACTACGAAAGCATAATTTATATATCGTGTAACCCTGAAACCCTAGAGCGCGACCTTGATCACTTAACACGGACACATAACGTTAAGCGCTTTGCTATATTTGATCAGTTCCCTTATACACATCACATTGAGTCGGGTGTTTTCTTACAGCGTAAATAACCAGCCAAAATTAAAGTGCCAGTACTTTTATAAGTGCTGGTATTTGCTCTTCACTAAATACTTGAATTCCATTCTTTATTAATAATGCTGTAGTTAAGCCTAGTCCTTCGATTTTTACTCCGCGATGCTTTCCATCATATATTGTATTTCGTCCGCAAGAAGGGCTCGATTCTTTAAGGAGAGCAAAACGAACTTGATTCTTTTTACAAAGTTCTAGCGCTATATTAGCTCCAGTTTGAAACTGCTCTGTTACATCTTCTCCTAAATTAGTAATTACACTCCCCTGTATTATTTCAGCTGGAGCTCTAGGAGTAGGAAGCCCACCAGCAACCTCAGGACAAAATATAATTAATCTATTTTGCTTTTGCCACAAATTAAGCTGTGGATGTAAAATTGCGTGTCCTCTACCATCGTAGCGAACAGAATGCCCTAGCAAGCAACTCGATACTAATATTTTTTCCATAGCTACATCCTTATAAAGCAAAAAAGCTCCCTGAGGAGCTTTTTTAGTTTTAGCTAAACTTACTTGTTAGCTAAGTAATTAATCAGTTTGCTAATATCTTCAGGTTCAGTAATACCCGACTCACGACCTAGGTTTAATTTATACTTACCATTTACAATAAATGTAGGTACGCCACGTAGTGCGCCTTTTTCTTTAAAGTAGTCTTGATCGCGTTTCATTTTAGAGCTCAGCGTACGTACCGAGAAGCTTTTGAAAAGTTTATCAAACTTATCCCCATCAACGCCCTGTGCTACAAATATATCTTTTACATCTGCAAGCTCATTAAATTTAGCGCGTTTGGTATGAATGTGGTTAAAGATTGCAGAAATAATCTGATCTTTTTGTGGAAGTACTTCTGCAGTAGCAAGTGCTTGGCTCATCATCTGTTGGTTTTCTGGGTCACGTACACCTACGAAATCAACATGGCTCTTTTTAAATTTAACGTTTTTATCAAGCTTAGGCTTAAACTCACCAATTACTGCTTCCATGTTGTTACATGCTGGGCAGTAAAATGAGAAAAACTCTTTAATTTCTGGCTTTTTAGTTGCGCGCTCAGAAACCACATCGTAATGCACACCTTCTTCATACGTTGCTGCAAAGCTTGTTGCCGCCATAGGAAGTAGTACTGCAAGCAAACCTGCTTTAACTAATTTAATCATTATTATGCTCCGAAATTTATAGTGCTAATAAAAACGCTACTAACTCATCAAGTTCTTTTTGATTTTTGATGGTGTTGAGGTTTATTTTATATTTGTCGTTAACAATAAAAGTAGGAACGCCCGTTAAGGCACCTAATTTTGAATACTTGTTTTGATTATCTTGTAATGCTTGCTCAGCAGCAATTACTGGCATGCTTGCCATGTCTTGATCGAACGTCGCGCTATCAATACCATTTACTTCAAGTAGTTTTTTAACGTCTTTCATTTCAGTTAAAGGTGCACGTTGAACATGGATACTTTTAAAAATTTGATCGCTAATACTCTGCGCCTGACCATGCTGTTTAGCAATTAAATAAGCAAAGCTTAAGTTACTTTGAGCTTGCGGCGACACACCACCTAAAAAGTTAACGTGGTTTTTAATAAACTTAGCGCCTTCTGGCAGAGCTTGTTCAATTGCTTTTGCTACTGGTTCAAACTTAAAACAATGTGGGCAATAATATGAGAAAAACTCAGTTACTTGCGGTGATGCACTTTTTTCTACATCAATAACAGTGTATTGATTATCAACTTCAAACTGTGCAGCAAGTGCTGCAAATGGTAAACATAAAAGTAATAAACTCAGTTTTAATTTTTTAAGCATTGGTATCTCGTTGTACTTGTCTTTAAATAAAATATTACGGCAATAACTTTAACGGTGCTTCTTGCAATGCTGCAAGTTGCTCCTTCAGTGCTAAAATTTGTTGCTCCCAGTATTTGTCATCAGCAAACCATGTAAAATTCCGCACAAAGGCAGGATCGCTCCATCGTTTAGCTACCCATCCCATATAATGAATAATACGCATTGCTCGCAGCGGTTCAATTAATTTGAGTTGAGAGTGATCAAAATCACAAAACTCTTCATACGCATTCACAAGGGTGTCTAACTGTAACAGTTGCGTAGCTCTATCGCCACTGAGCATCATCCATAAATCTTGGATTGCAGGACCTTGGCGGCTGTCATCTAAATCAACAAACATGAGCGCATCACCTGCCCACAAAATATTACCAACGTGGCAGTCACCATGTAAGCGAATACTTTGCACATCTTTATACTGTTTTTGCGCCTGCTCTATCACTAAATCTAAAATAGTATAAAAAGCAGTATTTATTCCCATCGGCACTAAGTTACTTTTTTGTAGATGAACTTTGGCTGTATGCAAATACTCATCGCAGGTAACTGTTGGTCTGTAAGTAAAAGGTTTTGTTTTAGCGACTTGGTGCATACGGCCAATTAAACGCCCCATTACATCAAGCTGGTCTAAATTATCAACCTCAAATAAACGCCCGCCTACACTTGGAAACAACACAAACAAATAACCTTCGTGTTCAAACAAGCTTTGTCCATTATATAAAATAGGGGCTACAACAGGCACTTCTGCTTCTGCTAGTTCAAATGCAAAATCATGTTCTTCTTGAATTTGCTCCCTACTCCAACGCTCTGGTCGATAAAACTTCACTACGTAACGCAGACCATCATCGGCTTTAAATTGGTACACTCTGTTTTCATAGCTATTGAGCGCCAATAAACCTGACTCGGCGTACACACCTACGCTTTCTATTGCATCGAGTATTAGGTCGGGTGTTAAATCAATAAAACTAAATTTACTCATACTCTTCTTATATAAAATAAAAGCGGGTTATATACCCGCTTTTGTTAATTGCTATACCAGCCTAACATAAAGGCAGACTGTTATTACCGCGCTTTAAAAAAGTTACTTGGCTGCGATATTGTTTCATCTGGCTCACTAACCGGCGAAAGCACAAAGTTAAACTCTGTCATTGGCGCTTTTAAATCATAAGGGTCCATTACAAGTGACAATGGCACGTTATGAGATTGCCCTGCTTGCACTGTAAATGATTGCTTCCCTATGTATTTAAAGTTATCTAACCCTTGCACTTTAATATTGAAGGTTTGCTCGTACTGCGCTTTATTAATTACCTTTAACGTATACGTGTTCTCTACCAAACCATCAAAATCGACACGATATAATTGGTTTCGATCACGAATAATATCAAAGTCCATTGTTTTACGCAGTGCTATATTAGCGACAAGTGCACCCGTAAGCACAACAAGTATGACCGTGTAACCGATGATTTTAGCTCGTAGTGGATTCGTTTTATTTTCTGGCGTTTCGAGATTTCGTTCAGTCGTATATGAAATAAGCCCACGCGGGTATTCCATTTTGTCCATTACGCCATCACAAGCATCAATACATGCACCACAGTTAATACACTCAGCTTGTAGCCCGTTTCTAATATCAATACCGGTTGGGCACACTTGAACACACAGGTTGCAGTCGATACAGTCGCCCAGTTCTAAATCTTCATGGTCTACTTTACGTGAGCGTGGACCACGGCTTTCACCACGGCTTTCATCGTACGTTACTGTGTATGTGTCTTTATCAAACATAGCTGATTGAAAACGTGAGTAAGGGCAAATGTGTAAACACATAATTTCTCGCATCCAACCTGCGTTGCCATAGGTACATGCTGCAAAGAATATAATGCTTACCAGAGCATAACCACCTACATTAAAAGTGACAAAATCAGGAAGTAATTCTCTTATAGGCGTAAAGTAACCCACAAAAGAAATAGCGGTATATAACGAAAACAATACCCAACTAGTATGCTTTGCTGTTTTACGCCAAAGCTTATCAAAGTTCATAGGGCGCTGATCGAGCTTTTTACGCTGATTAGCCGTGCCTTCAAACTTTTCTTCGAACCAAATAAAAATAAAGGTCCATACAGTTTGCGGGCAGGTATAGCCACACCACACCCGCCCATAAAAGGTGGTCACTAAAAATAGTGCAAATGCTGCCAGCATAAAGATAAACGCTAATATGGTGAAATCTTGAGGCCATAGCGTTAAACCAAAAATATTGTATTTTTGACCAATTAGATCAAACAGCACAGCTTGCTGGCCGTTAAAATTAATCCAAGGTAGTAACATAAACGCAAGTAGGCCTAAAAAGCCAATGCGCTGCCTAAGTAATTGATGCAGGCCTTTTACAGCACGCACATAAATACGATTTCGGGGGTTGAACCTATCATCTTGACGGCTTAAATCCGGTTTTTGGATTTTCACCTCTACAGGGATATTCTTTACTTTAATTTGCTTGTCCATCGAAGTTCCTCAACGCCGCTTGGAAATAAAAACCCAGCAATACTCAAGTACTCTATACTTAAAGTTAGCAAATTACTTGCTAGGCATATTTACTTTACTAAATTGCCATCTCGAATACTTTCAGATATTTCAGAAATATCTGACTGCTGTTAACCATTATAACAATGTTGGTTAAAATTACTGGCATAGATTGCTAATAATTTATTCATCCCAGTTACTTGCTTTTAAAATGCAGTTTATTACACTGCATGGTAATTCAACCCTACTTAGATCAAGGTTAACGTATCCATGAAAAAATTTATTATTTTGGTAGTTGTGATCCTGGCCTTTTTTACAATCGATCATCCGCTTATAAAAGAACCTCGAGAAAAGTTATTAGGTGAAGGCATTGGTTTTTTAAGTGATGCAAGTAAGGTCAATAGAAGCCCAGCTGCCAATATGGCTAAAAATAGAATAAGCTCGCAGTTAAAGCTTTCTGAATCTGAGGGTGAGTACGTAGAAAAAACATTTACAACTGATGACTCTGTTCAGTTATTTCACCTACGCTATTGTCGTGAGCGTGACTTAAACCTTTATTTTTATGACGACCGTTTAAATACGGTATGTAAAATAGTGACTGACGCACTAGAGCAAAAGCGAGCTAAGTAATGGATTTTTCGAATTTAAATAAAAAAGCAAGCGACTCATTTCATAAGCAGCGCAATATGCTCAAGCAATTAGCGCAAGGAAAAACGTTAAAGTGTGAGAAGTGTAATGGGGTTTTAACACTTGATTTAGCCACCAGCGAGCCTGGTAAAGGTATGGTAAAGTGCAAGCAAGGCTGTACTGATATTGTATTAGAACTAAGCGCTTAGATTATCTAAGCGCTTAAGCTAAAACTATTCGTCCCAGCTGTCATCAGTTATTAAACCACTGTTAATGGCAACAACTTCTATAAGCTCCGCAAAGCCTAGTGCAAAGTCACCCATCGATTCATATTGATACTGGCATAAGGCTTCTTTAGTCATACTATTTTGCTGAGCAATCTGAGTAATTGCTTGCTGATCAAGAGCAAAAAAGCTCAGTGTACTTAATGCACTCTCTAATGCTTCTTTAAATTCAGCATCTAACTCAGATGCATTTAAAAGTGGCTCTGCATATGCTTTAGTAGCCACTAAAAAGCCTTCGCTCCATGGTTTACAAAACTCAATAGTAAACTCAACGGGTAGTTTGTATCCTGTTTCAAATACTTGCTCACTAATTTTATGGTATAGCGCCATAAACAAAAAAAGCATTTCTTCATCTAAATCATTGGCTGTGCTTGGTAATATTTGCTCAAGCCACTCGTGCACATCTAATGGGGTGGGCGAACAAATAACGCCAAATAAATAGCCTTGGCTTTGCTCAAGGGTCATTGCTTTAGATTGGGTATTTAAAAATGTGCTGAGCTGCTTTGCTTGCAGCTCAGTAAATTGGGGTATTTGCATTAAAACTCTTTATATTCAAACATTAAAAGTTGAGCGGATAACGACCTTGGCTATCTGGTCGGCCTAAAAATTTAACCGCATCATGTACATCTTTAGGTAAGCTCGCATCTGGTTTTACATACCCTGCCACACTAAAGTCGAAATTAGCTTTAAGTGTAGCATCTGCTTCAAGGCCAAGCGTATTATCTGGGTCAATTAATATTGCCACGTCGCCCGACTTACAGCTTAACTTGCCAGCCAGAGGACCAATATTAAACCACCCATTTAAGCCTTGTACGTCAATATTAGGGCTCGCTATTTCACCTTTTAATGAATCACAATAAGGTGCGCCTGAGCTGTATTCATTAAGCTCTAAAATTACGCGCCCCTTTGCGGTTACAGGTAGGGGTAGTTGTACGCGTTGCATTGCACGCTCTACTGTTGAACGTACTAAGGCGTCAGTTACTTTAACTTTTTTATTAAAAAGCCCATAGCTTACATCTGCGTATCCCGAAATATCAGTGCGCTCTCGTGCATTACCAAACTTTATATTCGCATTTAAATTGCCTGTAAACAATTTCCACCCGGCAATATCCCAGCGCACATTATTTAACTGCTCGCCATCAAAGCGAACTTGCATCATTTGACCTTGCCAAACAGTACCTACAGTTTGGCCAACTTCTAGCTGCTTTGGTAAGTATGGCTTTGCTACATCAAGCGCAATACTTGCTGGTAATTTAATAATACAAAACACAATAAAACTAATTAAAAAGACAGCCGATAACGTTATTATTTTTTTCATTAATTAATTCTCTAATACTAAACGGCTTACACGCACATAGCCTGATTTATCATCGCGGCTTAAATCTAAGTTTTCGATTTTTAAACCATGCTGATTTACTAGCTCATCTAGCCACTCTATTAATTGATTGAACTCTACAGAGTCGAGCGTTAAACGAAGTGAACCCGTACTAGGCTGCATTTTACTAATATTTATTTGATAGCGACCACGTGTAGAATTAACAACTTGGCTTAAGTTTGTATTACTCGCCACACTCGTGTTGCCTGCGGCTTTTAGTTTTACAATACTTTCGTCAACCCAAGCTAATAGCTCTTGTTGTTTTATTTGAGATTGCTGTGCTTTTTCTATCGCATTATTTAATGGTCTAAATATCCCCATTACTAAAATAAAAATAATAAACACACCACCAGCAACCATTACCAATTGTTGTTCTTGCTCTTTAAGCGAACGCCATTGTTGCATTAACTGCTTTTTCATACTGCACCTCGCAGTTTAATTTCGCCAACGACATAATCACCGTCGTTATTTAAAGAACCTTGCTCAACCGTTAAACCTTGTTTTTCAAGTATAATTTTTACTTTACCAAAGGTTTGGAAGTCTTTAGCGCGCGCACGAATACGTAACTCATTGCGACGCTTGTCATAACGAAGAGTTTCAGGTGTAAATTCGCTCACTTGCGAAAACACATCAACTAAATTAGTCGTTAAGTCTAAAAAGCCCGACTCACTTGAGCCTTGTATTTTATCTAACGCGCCTTTAATTTGGCTTTTAATCAGATTAGGGCGAACTTTAGTTCCCGGAAATGCTTTTTGATATCTGTCGACTACTTGAGCTTTAGCTACTTCTACTTGTGTATTAAGTTGGTTTAACTCAATCGCTTTTATTGTAATAGTAGCGGCCAATGCAACACTTGCTATAATTGCGGCGCCTTTCCAGTAACCCCACCATAAAGCGCTTTGTTTTTTAAGCTGATACATACCTTGGCGTAGGTTGAACTTAACGCTATCTAGCTGCTTTGCAAATAATGCTAAAGGAAGGTCGTACTCACTCGTTTGCGCTTGTAAGTTAACGCTCTCAGGAAACTGATTAGCAGGGCTAAAATGTTTAATATCAGGATTACCCATTGCTGTTAAGTAACCATTTAACCAACTAAATTCAACCGCACCAATATGCCATTCTCCTTGTTTAAATAACCATTGGTTATTGAGCTCAATAGCAGTTACTGCGCCCTCCTCTGCTATTGGTAGCAACAAAGCATCGGGTAATATTCTGTATACTGATAAATTATGCTCAGTAAATAATGCGAGCCATTGTTCAAACCATTCACGGTCAGTCATAGCTACACGTATTGCATGTTGCTCTCCAAGCATTGTCGGCTGCGCTACTGCTATAAACAGTTCATCTACGTCACATGCTATATCTTCTTCGAGCATGTATGGCAGTGCTTGCTCGAGCTTGCGATTCCATTTTGTTGGCAAAGCAACCGTTTTTAATTGCACTTGATCACTGGGTAATAACACGACCACTTCTCGGGTAAGTGCTTTTTCGCTTAACTCACTTAAATGCTCTGCATTTGGTAACTCGCCACTGGCTATTATTTCTTGTTCTTGTGGTGAGTAAATTAACCAATTAAGCAATTCTTGCTCGGTTTGACCCGTGCGGATCAACAGTATTTCTGTCACTGTACGCCTCCAAATTTTCGCGCCAGTATCGTTACGTCGCCGTCTTTAGCGTGCAGTAATGTGGTCATCGAAAAACGCAGGTCGACAAAATTTGCCTGCGTTTGTAATTTAAAATATTCGCTTTTAATACTAAATAAACTTTTTACTGCGTCAGTATTAGTGCCGCCTTGCTGCTTAACCTGTTCAAAAAATTCATCAATGGTGTCAAAGCCAGTTTGCGGCCTGGCACCTATCACCGCTTCTGCACCAGATAAGCTCAAACTTTCTATTAAGGCACTGAGTATAAGTGCTTGCTCTGGTACTAATGTATTTACATTTATAGATAAAAGCGTACTGCCGGGTATTACACATACATATGGCAGTACTTTTTCCATCACTAATGGGTTAAAGCCCTTAACTAAACGTAGCTCCGATGTTGATGCAAATAAACTATTGGCTGTCATGTACGGAAAATCTCGTGATAAATACTCGCCTTCCTCTGCACCTGAGCGATACGTTATGCTGTCCTCGTCAAGCCAATCGAATACACTATCTGCCATTGTCTCTTCTGATTCATCAGCAGGTAAGTCATCAATATTTTCAAGTAATGCAAATAGTGCTTTATGCGCAGGGTTTGTTTTACTCGCGCTGTTTGTATCTGGCGCTATGGCTAAAGCATTTAAATTTAAACATGCTTGTAAGTCAGTAATTTTGCCACTCAATGTACCATTATCAACAGGATATGAAGCATCACCTTGGGTTGCCCATATTTGGTCGAGCGTTGTCTTATCTGCATCATCTTTTTTACTTTGTATAAGCCCTTTAATAGCAAGTTCTTCTGCACCGTAGGCATACCACTTAGCTTGTTGATGGCCTTGTAAATTAGTACTTTTTTGCACTTGCACCATTAAATTAGCGCTCATCTCTACCGCCAAAATAGCAGCCAACGCCACAATAAATAAAACAATAACAAGTGCTGCGCCGCGCGATGATTGTTGCTTAACCATTATTCACACTCGTATCTTGTGTTGTGCTTGGTGGAGCAACAACTTTGCCCTGCCCTGGTACTAAAAATACTCGACGAATCGGTTCTGCTTTTATTTGTTGTAACGTAACAGCAACTGCTTTAGGAAGCGCTTTAATTTCCCATTGTTCTTGCCATTCGTTTTTATCATCTAAAAACTCAAACTTAAGTTCTTCAATATTCTCCAGTACGCGCTGCACGCGTGGTTCCATATTATCAAGCTGATCAACATATACTCTGTAAACACGTTCAAGGTTATCGTCTATCACTCTATAACCAACAGCTTGTAGCTCAGAGCGTGGTAATAAGTTTATTGGATTTATCCAACCATCTCGTACAAACGCGATACCATCGTATTGGCTTTCTAAAACGTAACGACCCGCGAGTAAGTATTGTTCTTGAACATCGCCAGACTCATTACGAACAGCTCGTTTGGTCATTTGGCTAAAATCTTGATCCATTAACCTAAAGGTAGTTTGCAACCCGTTTAACTCAGCTATTTTTTCGTCCGAAGCATCTTTAGCTCTTGTTGTCGTCTCGAGTATTTGATGAGTAGCAATAATAACAAAAGCTAAAATACCCAGTGCAACCATAACTTCAAGTAATGTAAACCCGCGCTGCTTCACTTACTTTTTGCCTTTATTTAAATACGTTGATAATTCATATGCCGAATGCTCATACTTTTCATCCGTAAAAACATTTATGGTTAACTTAACAAAGCTTTTGTCAGCAGTGGCTGTTACTTCTTGCTGCCAAAACCATTCAACACCGCCCATTACTTCACTGCCTTTAAGGTTATTTTTACCTTGCCACTGCTCACCTTTAGTACGTTGTTCAATAATAACGTTTTCGGCGACCCACGACGCATAGGTTTGCTCTTCAATAGTGGTTAAGTGATGTATATGCTCGCTTGTTGCTTGCATTGCCGCTATACCCGCCATGGCGCAAATACTTAATGCGACAAGCACTTCTAATAAGGTAAACCCTTTAGTGCGCTTCATTATTCTGGCTCTCGGCGAAAGTTAATGGGGGCTGTAAATTCACCTTCAATGTAATACACAGGCTCGCTTTGATCTTTTAACTCCAATATAAGTTGAAACGCACTCACCTCACCTGATGACAAAATAAGTACTTGTGGGATTTTCAGTTTTTTAAGCTCAAGTAAGCTGTCTTCATCGCCACCACTCATAAGCTCACGCCAGTTAGATTGCTCTAAGAGGTTATCCTGCGCCCACGCTAAATCTTCTAAATTAAGAGTGAGCTTTAATCTTTCATCTAACTCGATTGGTTTGAAAAGATCTTCACGGTCAAAGGTAATCCACTTTTCACTATCGAAAACTAAATACTCTAGCGTGTTGTCTTCAACTAATAAGCCCAATTCAACTTGGTTTAAAATAGCAAATTCCGATGCCATATTAATGGTGGTATGCATCCTGAGTGCTTGGGTATCTAACTCATCCTCAGCACCGCCTTCTAAGCTGTATACCACCATTTTGGTGGCAAAAGCGATGATCACTAATACCACTAAAATTTCTATTAAACTAAAGCCGCTGCTTTTTGCATAGCGCTGCTTAAGGCTTGCTTTCATAGCAAGCCTCTAGCATTAACATGTTCATACAAAGCAGTGTACTTAAGCATTATTGTTTTTCTTCGTCCCAGTTACCGATATCATCATCAGTACTTACTTCACCATCTGGGCCCATAGAAAAAATATCAAACTTGCCAATTTCACCTGGGCTGATTAGTTGATATCGATTGCCCCATGGATCCTCTGGTAGTTCATTAATAAAACCACCATCAGGGAAACGCTTTGGAACCGGTTCAATACTTGTTTGAGTAACAAGCGCTTCAAGACCTTGCTCTGTGCTTGGGTAACTCTTATTTTTAAGCTTGTATAAGCTCATTGCATCTTCTAACTGCTGAATATCTAGATGCGCTTTATCAATAGCAGCCTCTTCTTGCTGACCCATAATATTAGGTGCCACAATTGACATAATCATCCCGATGATAACCAGTACCACCATCACTTCTAGTAAAGAAAAACCTGATTGTTTATTCACGTAATTACCTCATTATTCTAAAAACACTAAGTAAAAATGGTTTAGGTAAAACCATTAATATATTTAAAAATTATTTTAACTTAAAGTCCAACAGCTTTATTCATCGCCATTATTGGCTGTAATATTGCCATTACTATAAATAATACAATAACCGCCATTGAGGCGATCATCGCAGGCTCTAGTAGTTTAAGCGATACATTAACCATGCTCTCAAATTCGCGATCTTGGTTATTTGCAGCACGCTCTAGCATTTGCTCTAGTTCACCTGATTTTTCACCACTTGCTATCATATGCAGCATCATTGGTGGAAACAACTTAGTTTGCTGAAGCGCAGCTCTTAAGCTTGCCCCCTCACTCACTCTATCGGATGCATCAGCAACCGCTTTTTTAATTTTTTCGTTAATGAGTACGTCGCCCGATATACGCATTCCTTCAAGTAATGGTACAGAGCTTGATGATAAAATACTTAAAGTACGCGCAAAACGTGCGGTGTTGATACCACGAGCTACTTTACCTATGCCCGGCATATGCAGCACTCGGTCATCCCACCAAAAACGTATTTTTGGCTGTTTAAGTGCATGCTTAATACCAATAGCGATGGCTGTGATGGCTATTAAACTAATAAACCAGTAATTTTGTACAAAATGGCTGCCAGCCATTACCCATTCGGTTGTCCAAGGAAGTACTTGTTTAGTTTTTTCAAATGTTTTTAATATTTTTGGTACTACAGTACCCAGTAAGACCGACACAATACCAATTGCAAACACCACTAAAATAATAGGATAAACCATTGCTTGCGTTATTTGGCTACGCATATGTTGGCGCTGCTCTGTGTAGTCGGCCAAGCGATTAAGTACTTGGTCAAGGTGACCGGACTTTTCGCCTGCGGCAACCATTGCACGATATAAATCGTCAAATACATGAGGAAACTCACTAAGGCCATCAGCAAGTGTGTAACCTTCAACTACTTTTGAGCGTACCGACATAAGCATTCGCTTTAAACGCGGCTTTTCGCATTGCTCAGCAACCGCCATAACGGCTCCTTCAACAGGAAGTGCCGATTGAATAAGTGTCGCTAATTGCCTTGTAATTAGTGCTAAATCTGAGGTTGAAATTGTTGGCTTAAAAAAGCTACCTAGCAAAGGTGCTTTTTCGCCTTTAACGTGTTTATCACTTTGCGCCGCAGGGATAACTTCAAGCGGCGTTAGTTTTTGGTCACGTAAAGTTTGGCGAATTTGTTTAGCTGTATCAGCCTCTAAAATGCCTTTTTTTTCTTTACCTCGGCCATCTAGGGCACGATATTCAAAGGCCGCCATAGTTAGCCTTCCTCACGGGTAACACGCAATACTTCTTCAAGTGTTGTTTTACCGGCAAGTACGCGGCTACACCCATCTTGGCGAATACTTGGGCTGCGCTTACGAATGTATTTTTCTACGCTTTGCTCACCTTTACCGTTGTGAATCATTTCTCGTATTGTTTCATCAACTACAAGTAACTCGTGAATACCCGTACGACCACGGTAACCATTAAAGTTACACTCTTCACACCCTACTGCTCGGTAGATTGTAGGTTGGCTTTCAAAAGGAGTGCCTAACAGCTGGCATTCATGCTCATCAGCTGTGTGACCTTCTTTACAGGTATTACATAATGTACGAACTAAACGCTGCGATAACACACCGAGTAACGACGATGAAAGCAAGAAAGGTTCAACACCCATATCTTCCATACGTGTAATGGCACCCGATGCAGTATTAGTATGCAGAGTAGACATAACAAGGTGACCGGTAAGTGACGCTTGAACACCAATTTGCGCAGTTTCAAGGTCGCGTATTTCACCCACCATTACTACATCAGGATCTTGACGTAATATTGCACGTAAACCGCGTGCAAATGTCATATCAACTTTTGCATTAACTTGTGTTTGGCCTATGCCTGGAATTTCATACTCAATAGGATCTTCAACGGTAAGAATGTTACGATCGCGTGAGTTAATTTGGCTCATACCTGCATACAAAGTGGTACTTTTACCAGAACCTGTTGGCCCTGTTACCAAAATAATGCCGTGAGGTTTACTAATTAGATCTGAAAACAATGCACGATTTTCTGCGGTCATACCTAAATCTTCAAGGTTTAAACGCGCGTTGTTTTTATCAAGTAAACGCAGTACCACACGCTCACCAAAGCTCGATGGCATTGTAGATACACGCACATCAACTGCTCGTCCGGCAATACGTAAACTAATACGACCATCTTGTGGAATGCGTTTTTCGGCTATATCAAGCTTAGCCATTACTTTAATACGAGACACAAGTAACGATGCAAGTTTACGATTAGGCTTAAGTACTTCTTTAAGCACGCCATCGACCCTAAAGCGAATAACAAGTTCTTGCTCGAAGGTTTCGATATGAATATCAGAAGCCCCTTCTTTAATAGCTTCGCTAAGCATGGCATTAATAAGCTTGATGATTGGAGCGTCATCGTCACCAGCTAGTAAATCTTCAGTTTGTGGGAGTTCATCAGCAAGTGAGAATAAATCGACCTCGTTACCAATGTCTTCCATCATTTGCTGTGTTTCAGAGCTATCACGCTGGTATGACGCTTCAAGCAATAGCTCAAATTTATCATCACCTAACTGCTCAAGTGTAAAACCATGGCCAGCGATACGACGTACTTCTAATAGCACTTCTGCATTTAGCTCACCACGGTAGTAAACTATGCGGTTATCTTTGTTTTTACCAAGTAGCACGCCAGCGCGCCTTGCATACGAAAACGGTAACCGTTTTGCTGGTAACTCAACTAACACATCACTGGTTAGTAGCTCATCCTGATTATGCGTTTGAGGATGAACCACATCTTGGTTTATCTCTTGAATCGCATTAGTCATCTTCACGCTCTTTTGCATTTTGTTTACGTAAAGAATCTTCATATGTAGGAGGAAGTACTAATTCGTCATTCCACTCAGGTAAAATAGGCGTATCAGTCATTGGCATTAATTCAATACCATCTTCTTTTTGCTTAAACTGCTCACCACGAATAAAGTTATATTTGTTGAAGCTTAACTTATTCATGCTTACACCATCACGAATAATGGTTGGGCGAATAAACACAATAAGATTACGCTTACGGCGCGTTGTATTTGTTGATCTAAACAAGTGACCTAAAATAGGGATATCGCCTAATAACGGCACCTTAGAAACACTTTCTTGTACGTCTTCATCAATTAAGCCGCCAAGTACAACCATACCGCCATCATCGGCCATTACCGTTGTTTTAATTGAACGTTTATTTACTGAAATATCAACCGCAGTGGCACCACTTACGCTCGATACTTCTTGCTCAATTGTAAGCTGTACTGCAGAGCCATCATTAATCTGTGGTGTAACAACTAGTTTAATACCAACTTCTTGACGCTCAACTGTTTGGAATGGGTTAGCATTGTTACTACCCGTTTGTGAGCCTGTAATAATAGGCACTTCTTGACCTACTAAAATAGATGCTTCTTCGTTATCCATTGTAGTAATAGACGGTGTAGCCAAAATATTTGAATTTGTGTCGGTAGCAACTGCTTGAATAATTGCACCCCAGTCATTTTTAACAACGCCCAGCGCTAAACCATTAATGCCACTAAGTAAAGAGGCTAATGGACCATAGTCACCTTCTGTTGTTTCCGTATACGGCGTTACCGTACCTGACTCAGTTCCTATTATGTTTTTAGTAACCGTTACATCTTGTGCTTGCTCAGCGGCAACAGCTAATGAACCAACGGGCACCGTAGTACCATTATTAAACTGCAGCATACCGCCTTGCTCAGAAATCCACTGCAGGCCTAAGTTAACCCCGTCACCTTCCATTACTTCAATAATAATGGCTTCAACCAATACTTGTGCACGGCGAATATCAAGACGCTCAATGACTGACTCCAGTGAGCGCATTGTATCCGGCTGCGCAGTAATAATAAGTGAGTTTGAATCTGGGTGAGCTTCTATACTGCTTTCGTTGTTACTTTTGCTACGGGTTTTAGTTGTGCCGCCTTGCGCATCTTCAACCAGTGACTTACTAACGCCTTGCAGTACTTTTACTAAATCTTCAGCTTTAGCATAATTTAGGTAAAACACCTTGGTATTACCTTGGCTTTCTAATTCGCCATCTAAGCGCTTAATAAGCTCTATGGCACGTGTACGTGCTTGGCCTTCACCACTTACAATAACGCTATTAGTTCGGCCATCAGCGACTACTTTAGGGATTAAAAACTCAGGTACGCTGCCTTTGCCGCTGTCTTTATAAATATTGTCTACCACAGAGACAACATCATCCGCTGTTGCATATTTTAGCTTAACGATGTCTACACGCTTGTCACCCGCCTGATCAACAGAGCGAATAATTTCAACTAAGCGATTAACTGATGCAGCATGACCCGTTAGCATCATTACATTAGCCGCGTTAAAGTTAGCAACATGGCCGCCATCTTTTTGGTCGCTAAACTGACGAACTAAAGGGCCAAGCTCTTGTACACTTACATTTTTAACGCGCACAACACGTGTAATCATCATGTCGCCGCTAGCTTCATTACCGTCGGTAATAAGAGGTACATTTGATTTTTTGGCGTCTGAGCTTTTCTCAACTTTAATTATGCCATTATCCATTTCAACAGCTGAGTAGCCATAAACTTCTAATACATTTAAGAAGAACTGATAATAAAGCGCTTCGTCCATTAACTCATAACTGCGAACATTTACTTTGCCGCGCACGTTAGGGTCAATAATCACCGTTTTATTAAGGTTTTTACCAACAATATTAATAAACTCGTTGATATCAGTGCCTTTAAAGTTAGCAGCATATTCAACAGCAGAAACAGACAAAGAAATACTTGCCGCCAAAAAAAGTGCCGCGTACTTAGCTAACCCTTTTTTAATTTTTTTGAGGTGTAGCACCTGAACCATTGTATTAAAACTCCAAAGCTAAATTATTGCAGACTAAATTGCACATCAATTTGTTCACCATCACGTTCTATAGTGATATTGGCATCTGTACTATTACGCAGCTCGTTGATAGCTGACATAGCCTGTTTTAAATCTGTTAATTGATAGCCATTTATAGAAACAGCCAAATCGTTATTTTTTAATCCCATTTGCTTAAACAGTTCAGGCTCTTTACCTGGACTTAAGCGATACCCAATTAGCTCACCGTCATTCATGGCTTGTGAAACACGTATATAGTCAAATAATTTACCCGGTTCTTCTAGCAGCTCTTCACGTGTTTCTATAATTGCTTCTTTCACGTCAGGATCGGCGGTTGCATCTATTTGCATCTCACTTTGTTCAATTAGTTGTGGGCCCATTTCAACATCATCGCGAGCAGCAAGTACGGGCATAGATACTTTTTTACTAAAATCGAGTCCATCAAGCATTAATGTTTCAAAGCTTCCATTAACACCCAAAATAACACGATCAGGCAGTATCTGTGCTACTTTAGCTCGCGTACCCGATACTACTTCTTCAACTAGATAGCTTACTTGCTTACCTTGTGACTCAATAATTGCTATGCCTGCTTTATCATCGTTATTAACCGCTACAATACCGGTTAAGTTTATACTTAAGCGCGTTTCTGGCGCATTATTTATAACCTGCGATTGCTTTGCAGTATTATTGTTGTTTGTTACATTTTTTTTACCAAATAAGAATTGCTCAACAATATGCTGTGCTGAGTTATTACTCGCACCAGATGACTGATTAGCATAATGAGTAGGAGTAAGTAGAGATACGGGTGGTTTCGGCCACAAAATCCAAACAAGTTTTGATAATATAAATGCAATATAAACAACAACTAACAGTGTTACTAACGCACTTAACTTAGCATGCGGTAACCGCGTTAAAAATTGTTTTAGTTGTTGGATTTGCTGTTCCATAAATAGTGTTCTTATTTTAATTTACTGCGTTAGCGCGTACCCATAGTACCCTTTCATTTTTCTTTCAACAAGCACACTAATATTAAACTTTGTAAACAGATTAAATTAACTTTACATCTGTGTATAAAAAACGAACGGCTGTTGTAATACCTTCATCCTACGATGATTTCATGATAAATTTTAAGCTATAAAACGTGGGGAGCACCTTATGAGTAAAAAAAGTAATGCTAATACTAACTCAGACCATGCGGATGAGTTAAAAGTTCGATTAGATAAATGGTTATGGGCTGCGCGATTTTATAAAACCCGCGCCGTTGCGCGTGAAATGGTGCAAGGCGGCAAAGTACATTATAATGGCCAACGTACAAAAGCGAGTAAAATAGTAGAAGTTGGCGCAAAGGTAAAACTTGCCCAAGGTGTAGATGAAAAGCTGATAACTATACTTTCTGTGCTTGAAAAACGCCAAAGCGCCCCCATTGCACAGACCATGTATCAAGAATCTGATGCCAGTATTGCTAAACGCGAAGAGAACAGCATCGCACGCAAAAATAACAGCTTCTTTGCTCCTCATCCGGATAAAAAACCGGACAAAAAACAAAGACGCGAACTTTTAAAAATGAAATCAAGTTAGGTATAGCCGCTCATGCAACAAGATTTACTTCACCGTTATTTATTCAACGAACTAGATGTTCGTGGCGAACTCGTGCAAATCGAGAGTGCTTATAATGAAATGATTGCCGACCATAATTATCCAGAGCCAGTTAAAGCATTGCTAGGTGAGTTACTCGTTGCGACCTGCTTACTAACCGCCACATTAAAATTTGAAGGTGAAATTGCTGTACAACTTCAAGGCGATGGCCCTGTTAAATATGCAGTTATAAATGGCGATGACAAACAAAACATGCGTGGCATTGCACGCCTGCAAAGCGAAATTACGGGCACAACTGTAAAAGAGCTTATTGGTCAAGGCTATATGGTGATTACTATTACGCCAAACAAAGGCGAGCGTTATCAGGGTATAGTGCCACTAGAGCACGATACCCTTAGTGAATGTATTGAAAGTTACTTTGAGCAGTCAGAGCAATTGAAAACACGCCTTTGGTTTGCAACCGACACAACAGAAGGTAGCGCAAAAGCATGTGGCTTATTTTTACAAGTACTTCCAGTTGATAAACAAAAATCAATTGAAGACTTTGCACATCTAGAAGCATTAAGTAACACAATTAAAGATGAAGAACTATTACACCTTGATGCTAATACTGTCCTTACACGCCTTTATCACGAAGATAATCCTCGCGTATTTGAACCTCAAGCGATTAAATTCAAATGCGGTTGTAGTCGTGATAAAACAATTACTGCACTTGTTAATATTGGGCAAGAAGAACTACTTAAAGATGTAACCGAAAAAGGGTCTGTTAATATTAATTGTCATTACTGTTTAAAAGAGTATGTTTTTAACGAACAAGATATAAAAAGCATTTTCAACTAAATATTCAGCTTCATCTATATATAGTAATTAAAGCCGCAAAATATGCGGTTTTATATTATAAAAAGATGATACCGGTGTCATCTTTTCTGCTAATTTCATGACACCGGTATCATTGAAATTATTCATGTTTTTTCTTAAATATATGTGTTTTTAGAGGCTTTACGGGCTCGAATATCTTAAAACCTTCTGTTACTATAATTTCAGTTTAAGGGCACTGATAACCCCAGAGCTATCCGTTCAAACTCTCACACATAGTTAGGTATAAACATGACTACAGGCGCTACACGTTTTGTCGATTTAACCGCAGCTGAACTTGTCGAGCATGCGATCCGCCGTGGCGAAGGTACTTTAGCCGCAAATGGTGCTTTTGTTGCAATTACAGGAAAACGAACTGGCCGTTCACCAAAAGATCGTTTTATTGTACAAGAAGCTACTACTCAAGATGACATTCAATGGGGCAATGTTAACCGCCCGTTTGATGCAGACAAATTTGACGCTTTATGGGCTCGCGTAGAAGCACATGTTCAAAGTAATGACCACTTCACCTCTCACCTAGAAGTTGGCGCAGACCCTGAACATTATCTACCTGTAGTAGTAACTACAGAAACAGCGTGGCATCATATTTTTGCCAAAAACATGTTTATTGAACCACAAAACTATAACGCCTCAAACTTACCACAATGGCAAGTAATGAACGTTCCTTCGTTTGTATGTGAGCCAGAACGTGATGGCACTAACAGTGATGGCACCGTTATTATTAACTTTGCAGCGCGCAAAGTATTACTAGCAGGTATGCGTTACGCCGGTGAAATGAAAAAGTCGATGTTTTCTGTACAAAACTTCCTACTTCCAGCAAAAGGTGTATTACCAATGCACTGTTCTGCTAACGTTGGTGAAGCAGGCGATACAGCATTATTCTTCGGTTTATCTGGTACAGGTAAAACAACA
This sequence comes from Pseudoalteromonas sp. TP27, assembly GCF_056470645.1. Taxonomy (NCBI): domain Bacteria; kingdom Pseudomonadati; phylum Pseudomonadota; class Gammaproteobacteria; order Alteromonadales; family Pseudoalteromonadaceae; genus Pseudoalteromonas; species Pseudoalteromonas sp. TP27. The sequence continues at coordinate 23,585 of NZ_JARDAK010000030.1, forward strand.
CTTTCAGCAGATCCAACTCGCTTTTTAATTGGCGATGACGAACACGGTTGGGCACCTGGCAGCGTATTTAATATTGAAGGCGGTTGTTATGCTAAATGTATCGACCTTTCACAAAAGAATGAACCTGTAATTTGGAACGCAATACGCTTTGGTACTATTTTAGAAAATGTAGTGCTAGATGAAAAAGGCGTTCCAGATTTTAACGATACTAGCCTTACCCAAAATAGCCGTGCAGCATATCCACTTGAACACGTTGAAAAACGTAAAGTAGAAAACCGCGCGGGCGAGCCTAAAGCTGTTGTATTTTTAACCTGTGATGTAAGCGGTGTATTACCACCGGTTTCTATTCTTAGTGAAGAAGCCGCTGCTTTTCACTTTTTAAGTGGTTACACAGCTAAAGTTGGCTCTACTGAAATTGGTTCTACTAGCGATATTGAATCAACTTTCTCTACATGTTTTGGCGCACCATTCTTCCCACGTCCTGCAGGTGTTTACGCTGAACTTCTTATGAAGCGAGTTCGTGAGTTTGGCGCTAAAGTATATCTTGTAAATACAGGCTGGACTGGTGGCCCTTACGGCACAGGTAAGCGCTTTGATATTCCGACTACTCGCGCAGTAGTTGATGCAATCGTATCTGGTAAATTAGCGGGTGTTGAAACTCAACACATTGATGTTTTAAACCTAGATGTACCAGTAGCCGTTCCAGGTGTAGATACTAACTTACTTAATCCGATTAATACTTGGGAAGATAAAGCTAAGTACAATGAATATGCAGCAAAGCTTGCCGCTGACTTCACTGAAAACTTTGCTAAGTACGACGTATCAGACGATATAAAAAATGCAGGACCTAAAGCTTAAATAAACTTTAAGATTGTATTTTAACGCCAGCCAAGGGCTGGCGTTTTACTTTCTAAATACCTAACTTAATAAGTGCGACAAAATGCCGCACAACTTATATCAAAAACCATATAATATACCGCATAATTGATCACTTCCTAATGCCCAATAAATCAGCATTACCCATCACGGCTATTTAATTGATGACACCAAAGCTTTCATGGCGAAAAACCTCAAGACGGTTACATTTATACTTAGGGCTCTCGGTAGGCGTATTACTCACTATTATTAGCATTTCTGGCTCCGTATTAGTTTATTACCCACAAATAGACTCACTGTTAAATCCAATTGATCACACTACTGCCGATACAAAATCACCTAATTGGGATAAAGCATACAGTACGTTAAGGAAAAATTTCCCTACAAAGCTTGGGCCATGGCGATTAGAAAATACAGGTATGAATTCAATTGTACCCGCACGCTACTACAATCCTATAGAAAAAAAAGAGCAAGCTTTTGCTCCCTTAATGGTTTGGCTATCTAGTAATAGCGATGAAGTAATACGCAAAGACTACTGGGGGGAATATCTAGTAACTTGGATGTACAACCTACATTTTTCATTACTAACGGGAGCGACAGGCACACTTGTTGTCGGCTATATAGGTGTAGCCTCATTAGTTCTTCTTATTTCTGGGTTCTTTGCTTGGCTTCCAAAGTCTGGGCAGTGGATAAAGTCACTAAAGTTTAAATCTCGTAGATCTAAAATAGGTTTGCTATACGACTGGCATAAACTAATTGGATTAAGCTTCTGCGTGCCATTATTAGTTCTCACTGTTACAGGTGTTATGCTCGCTATTCCAAAGCAAACAAATCCTATATTAACAACCCTAATTAGCGATATAAGCTCACCTCTAAGAACAAAAATACAACCGAGTAAACAACCCAATATTCTCTTATCGCAAGCAATACTCATAGCTCAAAAAGCATTACCCGGAGCACGTTTAGCTTGGGTGGAAACACCATCAAACTTAAATGCCATTTATAGATTTAGATATCAGACTAGAAATGATCCTTCTTATCGCTTTCCACATAGCTATATAGAGGTAAATGCCCTTACAGGAAAGTTAGAAACCGTGTTTAATATAGATAAGCAAAGTACGGCTAGTAAAATTAAAAACTGGATACACCCTCTACATGACGGCAGCATTGGCGGTAACATTTTAAAAGTCATTTGGATATTGAGTGGCTTTGGATCTGCAGCATTGTTTTTTATTGGAGTGTATAGATGGTTAGTTAGAACCAATAGAATATAAAATAAACTTTACGCCAATCCACCCAGTTAAATGATCTATTTGAGGACAAAAATTTCTTTATTTCGTTGTTCTCGTCAATTACTCCTAAATTGCTCAACCTTTAGTCTCCATGCAATCGTATATCAGAAATTATTAACGCAATTAGCGTCAAGTTCAATCCACCAAATTGATTAGATATTATTGCCGATTAGTATACTTATCAGGTATGTGTATTTATTCTGCACGCGCTAAAACGGTAGTTAGTTACAGATGTAATGCGGTAAATCACTTAGGTAAACTTAGCGCACAATAGTTCCCGCCAATTAATTGCTTACTAGTGTCTGTAAATAAGGCTATATACCTAATGGGAATGTCTAATAGGCTACTAAATAGTTAGAGCAAGGCTCTTTACAATGTGAAGCCTGCGTAATGTCACGATACCCACAGTGGTGGAGAGTCACGTAGCAAATGCTACTTTATTGGCCGACAGGGATTTTGTTGTGATTTTAGCGTCGGGAGTTGCTACGCTCGCCCGCCCTAGGTGATGGGTGTTGATGTAGTGTGTTAATTGTGCGTATTTCACTTTTCTGCAGACGTAAAAAAACCCGAATCGTTAGATCCGGGCTTTCTACAGTGTGGAGCTTGTGTAATGTCATAGTGCCCACAGCAGTAGAAAGTCACGTAGCAAATGTTAATTTATTGGCCGACTGAGATATTAAGGGATTTTGTTGTAATTTTAACGTCGGGAGTCGCTGCGCTACGTGATGGGTGTTGATGTGAGTGTATATTAATTGCGCGCATTTACTTTTTTGTAGACGTAAAAAAGCCCGAATCGTTAGATTCGGGCTTTCTACAATTTGAAGCCTTGTAATGTCGTGGTGCCCACAGCGGTGGAGAGCCACATAGCAAATGCGACACACTCTTTGTGTCGGGGCGGCCTGCCGCGAGACTCGCCTTCAAGCTGTTTTGTTTCACTACTGAGTTCGGTATGTGCTCTTGGCTATTTATTAAATTCCAGATAGCAAAAAACCCGTCACATTGCTGTAACGGGTTTCTACAATTTGAGGTCGGTGCGCTACGCAGTAGGATGTCGTAGTGCCCACAGCGGTAGAGAGCCACATAGCAAATGCTACACTATCTTTGTGTCGCGATATGAGTATGTGTTAATTGCGCGCATTTCACTTTTCTGCAGACGTAAAAAAGCCCGAATCGTTAGATTCGGGCTTTCTACAATTTGAAGCCTGGTAATGTCGTGGTGCCCACAGCGGTGGAGAGTCACATAGCAAATGCTACACTATCTTTGGCCGGGGCTCGCCTTCGAGCTGTTTTGTTTCACTACTGAGTTCGGCATGGGGTCTTGGCTATTTACTAAACCCCAGACAGCAAAAAACCCGTTACATTGCTGTAACGGGTTTCTACAATTTGAAGCCTGGTAATGTCGTAGTGCCCACAGCGGTAGAGAGTCACTTAGCAAATGCTACTTTATTGGCGTGCAGAGATATTGAGGGATTTTATTGTGATTTTAACGTCGGGAGTCGCTGCGCTCGCCCGACCTACGTGATGGGTGTTGCTGTGAGTGGATGTTAATTACGCAT
>NZ_JARDAK010000031.1:0-20426 GCF_056470645.1 Pseudoalteromonas sp. TP27
AAAAATCCAAAAATCCAAAAATCCAAAAATCAAAAAATCCAAAAATCCAAAAATCCAAAAATCCAAAAATCCAAAAATCCAAAAATCCAAAAATCCAAAAATCCAAAAATCCAAAAATCCAAAAATCCAAAAATATTCAGTACTTATAAAGATTCGATTTGGTAGCATAGGTTTAAACATCCAACTTTATGAGGAGGAGTTATGGCAAGTGGATGGGCACGAGACGGTGCAATTCAAGAACAAATTGATGCGAGTGTTAACGACGCCGTACAGTATGCGAGAAGCAATTTAATATCAGGTGCAAGTGCAGAGCTATGTGATGAGTGCGATGAAAAAATCCCACAAGCACGAAGACTCGCGTTACCTGGAGTGCGCTATTGTGTTGCATGCCAAGCTGCAATAGAAGGGAATGATGCTAGCGCTAAATCGTTTAATAGACGTGGCAGCAAAGATAGTCAGTTGCGTTAAAAAGGTGCTGAAAGCACCTTTTTATTTAACACCAACCTACACTAGTATCTGAACAATTTATAAAGTTTGCTACACTCTCAATTAGGCCCCTCTATATCTGAGCAAGTTGTTATAACTTGAGTTAGTTGGTAATTTAAAATTCACTCATATCTTCTTTTTTCTGAATAAGTTCTATTGAATAACCATCAGGGTCTTTTACAAAAGCAATTTTAGTAGTGCCGCCTTTTACAGGTCCAGGTTCACGACTAACATTACCATCGGCTGCTTTAATATCAGCACAGGCTTTGTAAATATCATCAAATTCAATGGCTATATGGCCATAAGCATTACCAAGGTCGTAGCTATCCTCATCCCAGTTATATGTCAATTCTAGGACTGTCGTGTCCTTCTCATCTCCATACCCAATAAAAGCCAATGTATATCGATACTCGTCATTGTCTGCGCGTCGTAACTCTTTCATACCTAATACTTCAGTATAAAAAGCAATTGATTTGTCTAAATCCGCTACACGCAGCATAGTATGTAATAAACGCATTATTCAGTTCCTTTAGTGATTTTTCAAAGTTCAGTATATTTTTAACTAAGCGCTATTATTAAGCGCATTTTGTGGTTTTTATATGTATTAGCCATATATGTAGGCGTTACGTACAAATCACAACCTCAATACTATTTAGAGTTGGGAGCTGTTGATGTATGGTCCTTATAATTTACCAATAACATCAATTGTGAATTACCAATTAATGAACCATTTTATTGAATTTTGCATATTTAAATAAAGAACACTCAATTATTGGTCAACCTATTAGTATAAAAAAAGTTACTGATTGTTCAACAAAATTTAACCTATATCTGATTGGGTTTTTAATATCTAACTATCTGTTTTTAGATGGTATTAAATTTATTTTTATGTAATTTGTAAAAATATGAGATTTACTTGGTTAACTTATTGGTTGACAAAAAAGGCGTATGGTAATACAGTTTTTGCATACCAATTGGTAAGTTGCTTGGTTTGAGTGAGTACAATGTATTGGTAATTAATCAGAGTTACGTTTTGCACAGGTTAATTTATAAATAACTCAAGCTTAAAGTTACTCTACAAATTGAAACAAAGACACAGCGTATTTTAGAGTAGATTTTACTTGTTCTTATAAAAGTATGCGCCACATATTTAGGAGTTATTCATGTCAAAACCAGTCATCGGTTTCATCGGCTTAGGCTTAATGGGCGGCAACATGGCCGAAAATTTACAAAACAAAGGCTATGAGCTAATTGTTATGGACCTTAGCAAAGATGCGGTTGCAGCATGTGTTGCTAGAGGCGCAAAAACAGCAAGCACTGCAAAAGAGCTAGCTGAAGGTTCAGATATTGTTATGTTTTGCCTTACAACGTCTGCCGTTGTAGAAAAAATTGTTTACGCGGAAGACGGTATCCTAGCGGGTATTAAAGAAGGTGCAGTACTAGTTGATTTTGGTACTTCTATTCCATCATCTACTAAAAAAATTGGTGCTGATTTAGCCGCTAAAGGTGCAGGCATGATTGATGCTCCTCTTGGTCGTACACCAGCACACGCAAAAGATGGCCTTTTAAATATTATGGCTGCAGGCGATATTGCTACATTCAATAAAGTTAAACCAGTACTGGAAGATCAAGGTGAAAACGTTTTCCATCTTGGCGAGCTTGGTGCAGGTCACACAACTAAACTTATCAACAACTTCATGGGCATGACTACAGTATGTGCTATGTCACAAGCTTTTGCAGTTGCAGAGCTTGCTGGTGTTGATCGTCAACAACTTTTCGACATTATGTCGACTGGTCCATCTAACTCACCGTTTATGCAATTTTGTAAAAACTATGCAGTTGATAATGTTAGTGACCTTGGTTTCTCGATTGCTAATGCAAACAAAGATTTAGGCTACTTCCTACAAATGGTTGAAGACCTAGGTACTGAATCAAAAATCGCTGAAGGTTCATCAGCTAACCTACAAGCAGCGTTTGACGCTGGTATGGGTCAAGGTAACGTTCCTGAAATTTTTGATTACTTCAAAAAGCTAGAAAAGTAATACTTCTCGACCTTATTGAGCGCTTTAAGTTTTTAACTTAAGGCGCTTTAACACACATGACACCAATTGACTAAAGTCTTTGTGCAATGTCAGCTTTTTTAATTCTGATGAAGCACTACTTTCAGTCACAACGAAAAAGAGTTAACTATGCGTTTGATTAACACAATAAAGCTTAGTCTAGTTCTCATCGGTTGCATATCCACACAAATAGCGGCCAAAGATTATTTTGTAGAAAGTAAACAAGCTTTTAATGATATCGCAGCTAATCTAGTTGCTGGCGACAAAGTAGTACTTAAAAATGGTACTTGGTCTGACTTCGAAATCCTACTTGAAGGCCAAGGTACAAAAAACGCTCCTATTTTATTGACCGCTGAAACTAACGGTAAAGTGATTTTATCGGGTCAATCGAACCTAAGACTTGCAGGTAAATACCTTGAAGCCTCTGGTTTAGTATTTAAAGACGGCTACACACCGAGTTCATCGGTAATAGAATTTCGTAAAAACAAAAATGAATTAGCCTACAACTCACGAGTGACAGAAATTGTAATTGATAATTACAGTAATCCAGACAAACGAGAGTCTGATTATTGGGTTGCGTTATATGGACAACATAACCGCTTTGATCATAGTCATTTAGTTGGCAAACGAAATAAAGGTGTGACAGTTGCTGTTCGTTTAAACACTCAAGCAAGTCAGGAAAACTATCACCGCATAGACAACAACTATTTCGGCTACCGTCCTACTTTTGGTTCGAACGGTGGTGAAACCCTACGTATTGGCACCAGCCATTACTCATTAACTGATTCACATACATTGGTAGAAAATAACTATTTTGAACGCACCAATGGTGAAGTAGAAATTGTTTCGGTTAAGTCAGGTAAAAACATCCTTCGTAATAACGTATTTTATGAAGCGCGCGGTACATTAACACTGCGCCATGGTAACGGTAACCTTATTGAAGAAAATATTTTCATTGGTAATGGTGTTGACCATACCGGTGGTATCCGCGTTATCAATAAAGACCAAATTGTAAGAAATAACTACCTACAAGGTCTAACAGGGTACCGTTTTGGCAGTGGTTTTACTGTGATGAACGGCGTACCAAATTCATCTATAAATCGTTATCACCAAGTTGAAAATGCGACAATTGAAAACAACACATTTATAAATGTGCGTCATATTCAACTTGCCGCAGGTAGCGATGCTGAGCGTAGCGCTGCACCTAAAGATAGCGTAATGAAAAACAACTTAATCATAAATCAAGATGGTGAACAGCCATTTACTGCATTTGATGATGTAAGCGGGCTGGTACTAAGTAACAACATTGCTGATACAAAAGTACTTTCTGAGCTAACGTACGGTGTAAAAAAAGAAAAAATCACGCTTAAAAAAGCAAGTAATGGTCTACTTTACCCAACATCTAAAAGTTTAAATGTAGGTGCAAAGCGCGATTTAAAAGTACTTAAAAAAGAAGATACCGGTGTTAGCTGGTATGCAAAAGTACCTGCTTTAGTTGATTTTGATTCTGGTAAAACACATGCTGTAAAAGCGGATGTGAGTGCGCTTCTTGAAGCTATTGATAATGCAGAGTCGGGCGATGTTCTTGAATTAGCGCCAGGCCAGTATGATGTTTCTAAACTGGTTAAAATTGATAAAACACTGACAATTAAAGCGAAGCAGAGCACAAAGTCTAAACTTACTTTTCAACGCTCTACCTTGTTTGAAATACATGATGGCGGCAGCTTAAAGCTAGATGGTTTATCTATTTCAGGTGAAAACGCGCCAGATGCAATAGGTAACAGCATTGTTCGTACGCAAAAATGGGGTATGGTTGATAATTACCGCTTTGTAATGACCAACTCTGAGTTAAATGCTTTAGATATTAATCATTCATTCCATTTCTTTATCACGGGTAAAGGTGCAATGGCTGATGAAATTATTCTTACAGGTAATACCTTTAATACAGTAACGGGTGACATTTTACGTCTAAATACTGAAATTGAAGACTTAGGTGTTTACAACGCGGAATACGTTATTGTAAATAATAATACATTTAATGATGTGGAAGGCGGCATAGTTAAGCTTTACCGTGGCGGCAGTGATGAAAGTACATTTGGCCCTCATTTTGAAATGACGAATAACACACTTAATAACGTCGGCCTCGGTAAGCGTAACAAAGAGCAAGCGAGCATCTATGTTCACGGTGTTCAGGTTACTAATATCAAAGATAATAAATTTGTTAAATCTGCTCCTATTATTGTAGAGCACACAGTAGGCGAGCCTAAAACTGAAATCTCAGACAATACATTTGATGCAACTAAAACACCAAGCGTTAAAGAGCTAAGAGTAAAAGGCCCACACACGGCAGTATTAAAAAACAACAACATTTTAAATAAGGCAGGGTAAATACTATGTACTTATTAAAATGCCAAACACGTTTTAAAATAGCTGCTGTAGCTGCACTTACATTACTTACATCATTGGGTGCGCATGCAGCGCACCCAAACTTAGTGATTACTACTGATGATGTTAAACAAATGCGCCAAGCTATTAGTAGCAACGGTAGCACAAAGTTTGCAACTGCGTTTGAATCGCTAAAAGCACAAGTTGATGAGCAAATTGCTCAACCTATAACTGTACCAGTTCCAAAAGATGGCGGTGGTGGTTATACACATGAGCGTCATAAAAAAAATTACCAACTTATGTACAACGCGGGCATTATTTATCAATTAAGCCAAGATGATAAATACGCAAACTATGTACGTGATATGTTGCTTGAGTACGCAAAATTATACCCAACGCTTGGTCTGCATCCAAAACGTAAAATGGACTCGCAAAATCCAGGTAAGTTTTTTTGGCAAAGCCTAAATGAAGCGATGTGGCTTGTGTACACAATACAAGCTTATGATCTAATTCATGACTCGTTAAATACCGATAACATTAAAACAATCGAAAATGACTTACTACGTCCTGTTTCGTTGTTCACATCTGTAGGACAACCGTCTACATTTAATAAAGTACATAATCATGGAACATGGGCAACAGCGGGTGTTGGCATGGCAGGGTATGTATTAGGCGAACCTGAGTGGGTAGAAAAATCATTATACGATTTAGAAAAGTCGGGTAAGGGTGGCTTTATTAAGCAGCTAGAGATGCTGTTTTCACCACAAGGTTACTATAACGAAGGTCCTTACTATCAACGCTTTGCACTATTACCATTTGTAACGTTTGCTAAAGCGATTGAAAACAACGAACCACAACGAAAAATATTTGAATATCGCGATGGCATATTATTAAAAGCGATTGATACGACGATTCAACTTAGCTACAACGGTTTGTTTTTCCCAATTAACGATGCAATAAAAAGTAAAGGTATCGATACCATTGAGTTAGTAAATGGGGTAACTGCAGCGTATGGCTTAACCAACGATGCAGGTTATTTAGATATTGCTAAGCAACAAGATCAAATAATTCTCTCTGGTGATGGGCTAAAAGTAGCTCAAGCACTTGATAACAACATGGCAAAACCTTATTCGTTTAAATCTGTTGCCTTCGGTGATGGTAATGACGGAAAGCAAGGTGCTTTAGTTGTAATGAGAACGCAGGTAGGTGGCGATCAAGCACTACTATTTAAACCTGCTGCACAAGGTTTGGGCCATGGTCATTTTGATAAATTAACATGGCAGTTTTACGACCACGGAAATGAAATTGTATCTGATTATGGCGCAGCACGTTTTTTAAATGTAGAAGCTAAATACGGCGGTCGTTATTTACCTGAAAACGAAACTTACGCTAAACACACTGTTGCACACAATACGGTAGTGGTTGACGAAACAACGCATTTTAATGCAAATGTTGAAGTAGGAAATAGTAATTACCCTACACTTAACTTTTTCGAAACAAATGAATACGGCACGGTTTCAAGCGGCGAAATAAGCACAGCTTATAAGGGCGTTGATCTTGAACGCACACTTGCACTTATTAACTTACCAGAGCTTGAAAGCACCGTTGCACTTGATATATTTGATGTTGCTGCAAATAAAGCGCATCAACTTGACTTGCCTTTGCATTATAAAGGTCAGCTTATCGATACCAGCTTTGAGTTAAAAGCAAATGCAACACAACTGTCTGCATTAGGTACTAAAAATGGCTACCAGCATCTATGGCTTAAAGCTCAAGCGCAACCTCAAAGTGGTTTAGCTAAAGTAACGTGGCTAAACGAAAATGGTCGTTTTTACACGCAAACGAGCTTGGTTAAAGGTGATGAGTCTTTCTTGTTTACTCAAATAGGCGCAAACGACCCTGATTTTAATTTACGCAATGAAAACGGTTTTATTCGTCGTGTTGAGGGTCAAAAGCAACATAAGTTTATATCTGTATTAGAGCCTCACGGTGAATACAATCCAAGTAAAGAATATACGTTAGAAGCTGTTAGTAGAGTTACAAAGCTTGAATATAGTCAGCAGGGCGATTTAACACTTGTTGAACTTGATATTAAAGGCAATTCGTATTTAGTGGCTATTAACAAAGTTGCTGAATCAGCTAAGCCTGGCAAACACACATTCAATTATCAAAATAAAGAGTTCACTTTAAATGGCCGATTAGGCGTTTATATGATGAACAATAATCAGGAGTAAACAGGATGCAAAAGCAAAGCGCACACTTTTCATTTGGCAACGAGACCGAAATTGAAGATTTAGGAAATGGTCTAAAACGTCAAATGCTTGGTTATAACGAAGAGCTAATGGCCGTTAAAATTTGGTTTGAGAAAGGGGCTATTGGTTATAACCATGCTCACAGACATTCTCAAGTAACGTATGTTGTTGAAGGTGAGTTTCACTTTAACATTGATGGCGTAACTAAAATCTTAAAACCGGGTGATAGCTGCTTAATCCCTCCATTTGCTGATCATGGTGCTACCTGTCCAACAGGCGGAATCCTGATTGATACCTTTAGCCCAGCGCGTGAAGACTTTCTTGAGGACTAATTATGCAACTTAAAGGCTTACGTTGGTGGGTTATAGCGCTAATTGCGCTAGCGACCATTATTAACTATATAGACCGCCAAGCACTTAGTGTGCTTTGGCCGGACATTGTTGAAGATTTGTTCCCTGATGAATCAGCATTAGAGCGTAAACAAATATACGCTAACATTTCAATTGTATTTGTATTTGCTTATGCATTTGGTCAAGCCATATTTGGTAAAATATTTGACTGGGTTGGCACACGCTTCGGTTTTGTTTTATCGATAGGTGTTTGGTCTATTGCCACCGTTGCGCATGCATTTGCACAAGGTGTACTTAGCCTTAGTATTTTTCGCGCAATCTTAGGTGTAGCAGAAGCCGGTAACTGGCCGGGCGCAGCTAAAGGTAACGCAGAATGGTTTCCAACTAAAGAACGTGCTCTTGCACAGGGTATTTTTAACTCTGGCGCGGCTATTGGTGGCATTATTGCTATCCCTTTAATTGCCTATTTAACTATCTACTTTAGCTGGCAAATGGTGTTTGTTTTTGTTGGTGTATTAGGTTTTCTTTGGTTAGTGCCTTGGTTAATTTTAGTTAAAGCGCCGCCTAGCTCTCATCCTTGGCTTACAGCCGAAGAACGTGAGTACATCTTAACAGGTCAAAGACGTGTTGATAATAACGGCGATGTAACTGGCGAAGATGAAGAAGAATATAACCCTTCAACTGCTGAGTTACTTTCTCGTAAACAAAGCTGGGGCGTAATTATTGCCTCTGCTGCGATTGACCCAATTTGGTGGTTATTTGTTTTTTGGATACCTATTTACTTAAACGAAGTATATGGCATGGATGTTAAGTCTATTGGTATATATGGTTGGGTACCTTATGTTGGCGCTATGTTTGGTGCATGGTTTGGTGGCTTATTGGCTCAAAACCGACTTAAAGCAGGCTGGAATACAGACAAAACACGTAAGCTAACTATTACGCTGGGTTGTTTAATTATGTTACCTGCGTTACTTGCAATGGCAAATCCAGGCGGACCAACGACAGCGGTACTAATTATGGCTGTTATCTTATTTGGTTTTCAAACTGCAATTGGTAACGTGCAAACACTACCAAGTGATTTGTTAGGTAAAAAAGCAGTGGGTACACTATCAGGTTTTTCTGGTATGGCGGCAAAACTTGGTGCTGTAGGCCTTACATCGCTTGTGCCTATTCTTACTGCTGATGGTAACTATACGCCAGCATTTGTTATTGGTGCTTCTTTAGCCATTATAGCAATGGCAGCTGTTTGGATTTTAATTCCAAAAATAGAACCTCTTAAAAAGCCTCAATAATCTAGATAATAACTGCTATGCCAATATGTTTTGTATAAGCGCATAGCAGTTAACTACATAGGGTAACTTCCAAGATGAAAAATATTTACTTTATCGGTGAATGCATGGTCGAGCTTAGAGCTATGAGCGCAGCCACACTACACCAATCATTTGCAGGCGATGTTTATAATTCTGCAGTGTATTTAAAACGTTGCTTCCCGCAGGTTACTACTTCGGTTGTTACGGCTTTAGGTCAAGATAATTTAAGTAAAAAAATGCTAGAACGCTTTAAAAGTGAACAAATAAATACACAACTTGTATTTGCTCACGATACCAAAGTACCCGGCATGTATTACATAGAAACCGATGAGCATGGTGAGCGTAGCTTTATTTATTGGCGTAATGATTCTGCAGCTAAAAAGGTTGTTGATTTTTTAGATGCTGATGCAGTTGAGCAGCTTAGCCAAGGTGATATGTTTTTCTTTTCAGGAATTTCACTAGCAATAATTGAAGAAAGTACACGTGAGCAATTTTGGAACGTTGTAAAGCAGTTAAAAGATGCTGGGGTTAAAATAGTTTTTGATCCTAACTACAGAGCGCGTTTGTGGAATAGTGTAGAGGAAACTAAAGAGCAATATCATTTAGCCTTTACGCTTGCAGATATTACTCTACCGGGCGTTGAAGATTTAACAACACTTTATGGTGTACATAGCGTAGAAGCGGTTGTTGACTATTTAAAGCCTTACCAAATTGAAGAAATTGTTGTTAAAAATGGCCCTGAGTCGGTAGTGACAAAAGAGGGCGATACGCTTCAAAGCCACACTATAATACCGGTAACAAATGTTGTAGATACTACATCCGCAGGCGATGCCTTTAACGGTGTTTACTTAGGCGCTCGTTTATCTGATAAATCAATTTCAAGTGCTGTACAACTTGCTGCAAAAGCAGCAGGTGCTGTTATACAACAGCCAGGCGCTATTGCTCCAAAAGATATATTTCAGCTAGCAATGATTGAAGCTGGCATCTGATACCAATTTTATTAAAAACATGATCACCTTAGCGTATTAAATAACTCACTAACTACGTTAAAAATTATTTATATAGAACAACTATGTATCATAATTTTAGCCTTGTTATTGAGCTATTTTCTTGTCGCTATAATAGCTCATTAATTTAATGCAATTGGTATAACAAAATAATCAAACATTAAAGGCCGCCATACCTCGGCTACATTACTTTTTATAAAGGAACAACGTTATGACTCGCTTTTCTGAACTTATGTCAGGACAAACACTGCTACCTATAATCCAAGCTGATACACCAGAGCAAGGTGTTCAAATAGCGAAAGCTATGGCTAAAGCTGGTCTTACTTTAGTTGAAGTAGTACTTAGAACAGAGGCATCAATAGAGGCATTAAAAGCTATTAAAGCACAAGTGCCTGAGTTAAAAGTAGGTGCGGGTACAGTGATAAATACTGACATTTTAGAGCAAGCACTTGAAGCGGGTTCTGACTTTATTGTAACGCCAGCGGTTTCTCCTGCGCTACTTACTGCTCTTGCGAAATGTAATGTACCAGTACTTCCTGGTGTATCAAACACAGGTGATATTTTAATGGCGCTTGAATATGGTTTTGAAGAGCAAAAATTATTCCCAGCATCGCTAGCCGGTGGAGCACCTTTTGTATCAGCAGTTTCAACAGTATTTAGAGCCGTAAGTTTTTGTCCTACAGGTGGCGTTAGCGAAAGTAACAAAATGGACTATCTTTCTTTAAATAATGTATTCGCCGTTGGCGGTACTTGGATAGCGAAAAAAGAGTGGGTTGAACAAGAAAATTGGCAAGCAATTACCGATTCTTGTATCCAAGCTTTAAAGTAAAAAGGATCTTAAAAATGAATTATTTAGCCCCAACAATACTGCCTGGCGTAATCGTTGGCGATGAAGTAAGTGCTGTGTATGAACATGCGCGTACTAATCAATATGCGTTGCCAGCGGTAAATGTTGTTAGTACAACATCTATAAATGCGACGCTAGAAGCTGCTAAAAAGAAAAACTCGCCCGTTATTATTCAGCTTTCTAACGGTGGAGCGCAGTTTTTTTGTGGTAAAAGCTTATCTTTACCAGAGCAACAATCAGCGGTGCTTGGGGCGGTAAGTGCTGCAAGATATGTACATTCAGTGGCAGCACATTATGAAGTAGCAGTGATGCTTCATACTGATCACGCAGCTAAAAAGCTACTACCTTGGATTGATGGTTTACTTGACGAAGGTGAAAGACACTTTGAACTGACTGGCAAACCACTGTTTAGCTCACATATGATTGATCTGTCAGAAGAGCCTTTAGAAGAAAATATCGAAATTTGTGAACGTTATTTAACGCGTATGGCAAAAATAGGTATGACGCTTGAAATTGAACTTGGTTGCACGGGCGGCGAAGAAGACGGTGTTGATAACTCACACTTAGATAGCTCTTCTTTATACACTCAGCCTGAAGATGTTGCATTTGCATATGAGCGTTTAAGTCGTATTAGCCCTAACTTTATAATTGCAGCGTCTTTTGGCAATGTTCACGGTGTATATAAGCCAGGAAACGTTGTTCTTACACCAACTATTTTAAAAGATTCACAAGCCTACGTATCAGAAAAATTTAATCTACCGAGCAACTCAATCAACTTTGTGTTTCATGGTGGTAGTGGTTCTGAGTACAGTAAAATTGCAGAGTCTTTAACCTATGGCGTAGTTAAAATGAATATTGATACCGATACGCAGTGGGCGTGTTGGACAGGTATTTTAGACTACTACAAAGTTAACCAAGCATACCTACAAGAGCAAATTGGTAACCCTGATGGGGATGATAAGCCAAACAAAAAATACTATGACCCTCGCGTATGGCTGCGTCATTCAGAGCAAGGTATGGTTGCAAGACTAGAGCAATGCTTTGACGATCTAAATTGTGTAAATAGGTATAGCGCATGAAAAGACTAAATACAGTATTAAAAGAAGATGGCGTAGATACCGATCTTATTTTACTTATTCGCACAATTTTAGCGACCAGTAAAGAAATTGCTTTTCGAGTAAGCCAAGGTGAATTAGCCGGTGTTTTAGGCTCAACGCTTAACGAAAATATTCAGGGTGAAGTTCAAAAAAAGCTAGATGTAATTGCAAACCAATTACTTAAAGACATACTACTTGACGACAGCAGCGTTCGATCAGTTGCATCAGAGGAAGAAGATCATGCGGTAGGTGGTCATCCAGAAGGCAAGTTTATTGTTGCTTTTGACCCACTAGATGGCTCTTCTAATATTGATGTTAACGGGCAAATAGGCACTATATTTACTATTTATTTAGCCCGTGATGATGTTGCCTTCGACAGCGACGAGCAATTTAGTCAGCCTGGTGTAAATCAAGTATGTGCAGGCTATGTGTTATACGGCCCTTCATCATTACTTGTAATGAGTACTGGCGGCCCAACACGTTGTTATACATTAGACTCAACACATGGTGGCTATTTGCTGACAAATAAGCAATTGAGTGTGCCTGAGCAAAGTCGTGAGTTTGCCGTTAATATGGCTAACTACCGTTATTGGGACGAACCAACTCAAGTATATTTTGATAAATTGCTATATACCTGCGAAACCTTTGAAAAAAGCTCAATGCGCTGGAATGCAGCGATGGTAGGGGACGTTCATCGTATTTTATGCCGAGGTGGCTTATTTTTGTATCCACAAGATAAACGTACCGGTAATGATAACGGAAAAATCAGACTACTTTACGAAGCAAACCCGTTAGCACTTTTAGTTGAAAACGCAGGTGGTAAAGCAACCTCTAGAGGAGCACGAATTTTAGATATTGCACCAACTAGCTTGCATCAACGTGTGCCGGTTGCTTTAGGTTCAAATGAGCCAGTAGAGTTTTATAATAACGCTATGTTATAAAGCATCAGTTAGTATATAAATAAAGTAGGGGGCAAGATAATAGCCCCTACTTTTTAACAAATTATCTAACGCATCCCTAATATCCACTTCCCTTACTCAATCGGTATCAGAATCTAATTTCTTAAAAATCTATTAAGTAACAGCATTAATCAATTCTTCAAACTTAGGTGTTATTAGTTCCGAGCACTTAGTTTTATTTGATTTAACTTTACTAATCATTCCCTGTTCTTAATTATTAGTATTCTTCGCATTAAACCTACCTTACATTTCGGTAATGCCTTTTTGTGCTAATTGGTATACCTCATGGTAATATTGAAACTCAAAATTGGTTGATCATCATGTTCTGTTTAAGTATATTAACGTCAGTGAATACATAAAATAAACATCAGCATAACAAGCTAACACACTAAAATCACACAACAACAACCAGCGGAGAATTCAAATGTCGTTGAAGTCACTAGATAGTAATAATTCTACTACAGGGCAGTTTGCAATGCGTCCAGTTGCAAAATGGGTAAGAACAGCGGTCATCGCAGGCATGGCAAGTTCTTGCGTATTCACAGCAAGCGCACAGGAAGATCAAGGAAAAGCGACAGAGGTTGAAGATGACGTTGAAATAATTAGCGTTACAGGTACCCGTAGGACTATACAAGATCAAATAGCGATCAAGCGCGAGTCAACAACCGTTGTTGATGGCTTATCATCAGAAGACATTGGTGATTTACCAGCACTTTCTATCGGTGAAGCACTTGAATCAATTACAGGTGCTGCATCTCACCGTGAAAATGGTGGCGCAACAGAAATTACTATTCGTGGTCTTGGACCATTTTTAAGTGCAACTCACATCAATGGCCGTGAAGCGACCAATGGTAGTGGTGACCGCTCAGTTAACTTTTCACAGTTCCCTTCTGAACTTGTAAAAAAAGTAGCAATTTATAAAACGCAAGATGCGTCAATGATTGAAGGTGGCGTTGCAGGTGTTATTGCACTTGAAACTATAACTCCACTTGATTTTGGCAAACAACGTGTATCAGCTGAAGTTAAACTAAATTACAACCCTGATGAAGGTAATGTAGATAACTCACTTCAAAGTGACGCTGGTTACCGTGGCACGTTTAGTTATGTTGATCAGTTTGAATTTGATAATGGACAAGCCGTTGGTGTGTCGTTTGGTGTACAACGCCAAGAAATTAGCCAACCAGAGGCTGAATACAGAAGCTCTAGCCCATCAGGTTCTTCATTATGGGCCTGTCTAAACGATCCTAATAATACCAATGAAGGTTTTTATCGTAGCAGCGCTGGTGACTGTGAAGATCAGGTCGGTGGCGAAAAATTAAAAAACCAAGGTTATGATACAGATATTGATCCTGAAACCGGTAAAGCAAAAAGTGATGGTACGCCTTATGCGTGGACTGGCAGTAGTCGAAGCTACCGTCAAAACGAGACATCAGATGAACGTGATGCAATGTTTTTTGCATTGCAGTACCAGCCGTCAGCTGATTGGGATATTAACATTGATGCACAAATTTCAGATAGAACACAACAAGAAGCACGCCACGATTTAATCTTTTTACAAAAACGTGCTACACCAGGTGTAACCGGTCCAACACTTGTAACTAACGATGTAGGCGGTATTTTACATTGGGAAGGTGAAGAGCGCATTGAATCAGCGGGTGAGCAATTTTCTCGTGAAGAAAACTACCAAGGTTACGGCATAAATATAGAACATACAGTTACTGATAGGCTAACTGTTGATTTAGATTTAGCGTACTCAAAAACAGAACGTGAAGAGCTTCAAATATCTAACCGTGGTAGAACCTCAAGCCAAACCTTCTTTTCTTGGGATATGGGCGACGAAATTCCTCATTTCACATTAACAGACTTTGACGTAACAGATATTTCAAACTTTACAGATAGCCTAAGAACACGACTTGACCGTGAAAATGTTCGTGAAAACGAAGTTATCTCAGCGCGAATTGATTTTGACTATGCGTTAGATGGTAATGTTTTTACAAGTATTCAAGGTGGCATCAGAACATCTGAAATGACCTTTCTACAGTATGGTGGTACGCAAGGTAATGGTTCACGAAATGAATACACGCTAGACTCAGGCACTGAAGCACTTGACGTATTACAAGGTTGTCAAATCGATTTCCCTGAATCAGGCTTTTTATCGAGTGTATCTGATGGCGATATCGTAACAAATGTTGATAGCGACGGTAACGTTGTAGCTAGCGGTACAGGTTCATCATGGGCTACATACGACAACGTATGTTTCTCACAAGCTGTAGCTGGTTCTAATGTTGATGGGGTGTTTGCTTACCCAGAAGTTGAATATGAAAATACGGGTACAATTGATGTAACAGAAAAAACAACATCAGTGTACTTAATGGCGAATTACGATACTGAAATGTTTGGCAAATTCATTCGCGGTAACTTTGGTCTTCGTATTGTAGACACAGAAGTAACTTCGATTGGTTTTAGAAATAGCTTTGACGTAGTAACAAGCGACACAGGTGTACTTTCTCTAGTTGAATCTGATAACGGTTCACTGGATAAAATAAAAAGCGGTGGTGACTACACTAAGTACTTACCAAGCTTTAACCTAGTTATTGATTACAGCGAAGATATTTTATTCCGTGCAGGTATATACCGTGGTATGTCGCGTGCAGATCCATCTGATTTAGGATACAGCCGTACGTTCGAAGAAGATAAAGATGGTACAGCAACTTCAATCAGCGATTTATTAGTCGGTGTAAATGGTTCTGGTAACCCAGACACTCAACCGCTTATGTCGTGGAACTATGATGCTGCGTTTGAATGGTACCCCAACGAAGATTCAATCTTAGCGTTAAGCTTATATTACAAACAGTTCAACGGTGGTTTTCAACAACAAACAGTAATTGAAGATTTTACTGTTGGTGGTGAAACAGTTTCGTTACCAATTACTAACTCTGTTACGTCAGACGAGGATAGTGAAATATTAGGTCTTGAAGCTTCATTTTCTTATCGCTGGGATAACGGCATCGGTATGAAGTTTGGTTACAACTATGCAGACACTGATTTTGAGTTCCAAGATAGCTTATACGGCGATACGTTTGAGACTGACGTAGATGGTAATACTACACAGTTAAAAGATGGCATTGTTGAGCCTGGTTCGGTACCTGGTTTTTCTAAGCACGTATTTAGCAGCCAGTTGTATTACCAAATTGGTGGATTTGACACAGCGGTTATTTACAAGTATCGCAGCGAGTATTTCCAACCTTATACAAGCAATGGCACACGCTTACGCTATGTTGATGCTGTAGGTGTATGGGAAATGCGCGCATCATACAAAATTGATGAACACTTCAGAGTTAAAGCAGAAGCAATTAACTTGTTCAGTGCACCTAAATCACAAGACTTTTTTGTTGAAGGTAACTTAGGTGAAGTGAATGATTACGGCCCACGCTTATTCTTAGGCTTAAGCTACAAGCTGTAATAATAGTTAAATATTAAATCACATTAAAAAGGCGGTTTTACCGCCTTTTTTGATTCTCAAATTCTTCAATTTTATATTTTCGATAGCGTTAGCTAACAGTACTCAAAAAAACTCACTCCAGAATTACGCTACTTGACTAAAACAATTAAATTGGTTAACCAATATTGCTATTTATTCAGTAGGCCTAACGTCATCGGTTTTTCCTGCCTAAATTATTTCATTTTTAAAACGATAACTCTTCTAACCCTTGTTGTTAATAGGCCTATTTCTAATGAAACTTAAAAACCATAAATAACATTAACTTAAAATGTAAGTTTTGCTATTAGCTTGAAGGTTAGGTAGGTTTCTATATTTTGGTAATAACATATTGCATAATGTTTGATCTAAATTAATTACCAAAAGGTTGACCTTTTTATGGTTGGGTGTAAAT
Source organism: Pseudoalteromonas sp. TP27 (assembly GCF_056470645.1). Taxonomy (NCBI): domain Bacteria; kingdom Pseudomonadati; phylum Pseudomonadota; class Gammaproteobacteria; order Alteromonadales; family Pseudoalteromonadaceae; genus Pseudoalteromonas; species Pseudoalteromonas sp. TP27. The sequence goes on from NZ_JARDAK010000031.1 coordinate 16,647, forward strand.
ATAAGGTTAAGTTTTTGTAATAATTAAGGGCTTTTAATAAAAGCAACAAAGTAGCTGGTTAAACATAGCATTTCACACACACAGGAAAAAAACTATGAGTCACAAGTTATCTAAAATTACACTGGCAGTTATATCGGCAACTGCACTTGGTATGTCTTTGTCTGCGCAGGCGCAAGAAGATCCAAAAAAAGCTGCAGACGATCTTGAGGTTATCGAGGTTTCAGGCATTCGACAATCGCTTACAAATGCGCTTGCACAAAAGCGTTCCGCAGATAGCCTTGTTGAAATTATCGAGGCTGTAGATATTGGTAAGCTACCAGATCAAAACCTAGCAGAAGTACTTGAAAATGTAACGGGGATTCAAATTACTCGTGAAGCAGGGGTAGGTACGGGCGTTCAAATTCGTGGTACTAACGCTAATCGTACAGAAGTGAACGGCGTATCAACAGTTGGCTCAGGGTCTGGGCGAAGTGGCATTAGTTTTGAAGATGTATCAGCTGCAATCATCTCCGGTGTAGAAGTAATTAAATCACCTGAAGCAAAAACAATCGAAGGCTCTGTAGGCGCAACAATAAACCTTAAAACAATTCGCCCGTTACAGTTAAATGAAACTCTAGGCTCAATTAGAGTTCAAGGTGAAGATAGTAGCTTATCAACAGATGGCGTTACTCCTAGGGTATCGGGTGCTTGGGGTGATAACTGGGAGCTTGATTCGGGCGGTAAATTTGGTGTTGTATTTAGTGGTAGCTACAGTGAGCAAGACGTAACCGCATTTCGTCCTCGTGCTGATAGAGATAATTCGGTAGCCGCTGATAGCGGTGCTGCAAGTGCACAATCGTTTGATTTTCTACCAGTACAATTTTTAATTCAAGATTACGATAACTACGAATACGAGACAAAAAACTTCGCAGGTACATTTGAATATGCACCAAACGACAATATGAAATTCTTTTTTGATGCAGTAGTTAATGACCAAGAGCGCCGTCAAGAAAGCTCAAGAGTACAAGCATCTGGCCTAAGTGACCTTAGAAATGTATCAATACCGAGTGAGTTTGAAACAGTTAACTTTGGTTCACTTGACGGACAAAACCTAGGCAGCATACAAGCGGCGGTAAGAGGCGTTATTCCGGTCGAAGACGGTGGTGGCGATCCTAACTTGCGTTTTTCTAGCGATACCAACTCACGTATCACAGAGAGTAAAATATTTCGAATTGGTGGTGAATGGCAAGGCGATAGATTATTTGCAAGTGTTGAAGTTTCAACCTCTCGTTCTGATTCATCTACACCCAGTTTTAATACAACGCTTAATTTTATAAATCCAAATGTTGCTACTAATTCTTCAAATGAAAACGGTACCCCTTTTGAGTATGATCTTACAGGTGATGCACTTACATTTGGGATTGCAACAGGAGAGGCAAACGCACCGACAATGGCTCAATTACTCGACCCTGCAAACGTTGTTTTACGTGACGTAAACCAAGGGCAAGATGAGTCAGAAAATACAGAAGATGCGTTTCGTACAGATTTTACATATTACTTAGATGATGTAATAACGTCAGTCGATTTTGGTTACCGCTACAGCAAAACGAGCAGTATGTCGGACCAGGTTCGTTCTAACGTTGGTTTAAGAAATATGGCTGATAGCCCAACGGGTGATTTATTTGCACAATTATTAACAGCGGGCCCAGATAACTTTAACGATGGTGATGGGCGAGCACTTTATATTCGTGATTTCTTACTTATAAACCCAGAGCTTGCATCCTCTGATCCACAAGCCGTATTAGCAGCGCTAAACCAAGCGATTGAAGCTAATAATGCAATAACGGGTTCTGAACGTGGTCCAATAAGTTCACCAACGTCTCAAGTAAATGCGTTTTTTGATATTGAAGAAGAAACACATGCCTTATATGCACAAGCAAATTTTGAGTATGGTATGTTTCGCGGTAACTTTGGCCTACGTTATTTAGAGACTGAAGTTACATCGCTAGGTAACTCTGTTACCCAAGATGGAAGTGGCAACGAACTGGTTACTCAAGTAACGTCAAAAGGTGATTACGATTTCTTTTTACCACGATTTAATTTAGCCGCGAATGTAAGTGAAGATGTGATTGTTCGTTTAGGTTGGTCAAAAGATATCAGACGACCAGATTTTGATGACCTATCTACATCTGTTACGTTTGGCACCAGCCCTAATAGTGCAGTTTCAATTGGTAACTCAGGATTAGAGCCAGAAGAAGTAACCTCTTTCGATATATCCACTGATTGGTATTTTGCACCCGCTGCTTTATTAAGTGTGGGGTACTTTCATAAAACACGAAGCGATTTGCACGTTACACAGCAAGTTGACCCATTTGAAGACCCAAGTACAGGCTTTCGCGACACAAATGGTCCAGAGTGTGAAGGCGGCGGCATATTTAACCCAATTGCTGACATAAACGTATTTGGCCCTGATGCTGGCGTAGGGTTATGTGTACCAACGCAAACTACTATTAATGATTCTGGTGAAACAACACAGCAAGGTATTGAGCTTGCAGCTCAATACGACTTATCAAATTTTGAAAAAGAGCTAGGCTGGGCATCAGGTTTTGGTGTGGTTGCTAACTATACCTATCAAGAATTTTCTGGTGGTGAATCATTTGACACTGCAACGAGTCGTGCAAATGCAGTTTTTGCATTAACAACAGGTAACCCTGATGCAGACATAAGTGCTAAGCAATCACTCATTGATCTGTCAGAAAACGCATATAACATTACATTTTACTATGAGAAATACGGTCTATCTGCTCGAGCACGTTACACGTGGCGCGAAGGGTACCGTTCAACTGACTTTGGCAGTACTTCGAGCTTCCCATGGGGTTTCCCTGTTGTACAAGAAGACAGAGGGCAGCTTAATGCCAGCATAAGTTATGATGTGAACGATCAGCTAAATATCGGAATTGAAGCCGTTAACTTAACTGAATCAGAAGTTAGCCAGTCTTGTGTTAACGAAGGTGCTTTACTTTGTTTCCAAGGTATTACAGACCGCCGTATTACATTTGGCGCAAGCTATAGATTTTAAAAAGTAAAAACTGAGAGTGTGTTGCCTGTACGGGCAGTAAAAGCAAGCCGCATGGCTTGCTTTTTTTAACTAAAATTTATAAAAATTAGAGCCTGTAACGAATTCTGTGTGACTGCCCGTTTTTAGATTTTAAATATGTTTACTGAGACGTTCCTCAAATTCAATGATAAAACGACTCATTGCATTAAACCAGTCTTGAATTGGCATCGTCCATTTTTTCGACGCCTCTTTTATTGCCAAATAAATCATTTTTCTTGCAGAATCGTCATTTGGAAAGAGCTTACGTTTTTAAATAAACACACAAAACTAAATAAACTAGAAAACTAAATAAACTAGACATCCATCCTAAATTTGCACTTTCTAAGGTTAATGACTAAATTTCAATTAGTCTAAAAAGTGAGCAGGTGTGTTATGGCAATTGCAAGAAAGTGTCAAGTAAGTTTGGTTGATACAAAATATTACCACTGTATATCACGCTGCGTACGCCGTGCATTTTTATGTGGCGAGGACCGTTTTACAGGCAAGTCTTACGAGTATCGTAGAAAACTAAATAAACTAGACATCATGCCTTTCTGTGTGGTGAATAAATAAACTAGACATCCATCCTAAATTTGCACTTTCTAAGGTTAATGACTAAATTTCAATTAGTCTAAAAAGTGAGCAGCTGTTTTATGGCTATTGCAAGAAAACGTCAGGTAAGTTTGGTTGATACAAAATATTAC
>NZ_JARDAK010000032.1:0-20109 GCF_056470645.1 Pseudoalteromonas sp. TP27
CCCAGACTTAGTTGCATATGCAACAGCCCAATGAATTGAAATCAATCCATCTTTCAATACGCTATCAAAAGAGAAGTATATAGTGCTCGGTTTGCGTGCATTTTGAATGTAAATCAACTTCTTTATCCTTTAATACAGCTAATGAAATGATATTGCGTCATAAAAATAGCTGCACAATGACCTAATTAATGGTAATAAAGGTACCTTAAAGAATAAAGAATAGGAAGAGTTAGTCTTTAGTATACCTTTTAACTCCTTGGGTTTTCTTTATGCTTTTTCTTTTGGTTAAGGCTATTTTATGGAGTTCTTTTAGAGCAAAATAGGCACCGTCAATATCGGTGTCACCAATTAAGTAACTAATAATTTCCTTGTCAACAAGTTGAATTACATGTTCACTTTCAGAGTCACTTTTAACTTTTGCTAGCTTTAGCCCTAACATAGACAGAATGTCCCTTTTCTCTGACGAAAGTACAGGAATAGCTAATTTGCGTATATGAGTCGCTTCAACTTTTAGTGCTCCACCTCCCATCACACTAGATGAATACTCCAAGGCAACGCCAACCCAAGTAGAATTCAAAAGAGCCAAAAGAGAATATTCATCATACTCTGAGCTCTCCTTCAACCAAATCGTTGAGAAATTCGCATCAATAACAGCGTTAGAATCTTGGTTTAAATAGACTCTAGGGGTACTGCTGTTAACGCGAGGAATGAACAAATTTGGTTTGTGTCGCTCTCCAAGTTTAGGAAGCATATACCAAAATTTACCCTTTATTCCTGTGCCTCCTTTTCGAATATTAGGAGAAACAGCTGATAGTTCATAAACTTTTTTATACCTGTTTTCTGAACCGAAATTTACGTTTGTTGCAGTACGGACATAATCGATTAATGTTGGAGGCATCTCACTATAGTCAGTCGCTGAAGCTCCATCAGTGTTTATTTTATCTTCAGGCAAGACTAAATTACTAATTGTTAAAACATGAGCTACTAAATGAAAAGGTTCGAGAACGAACCCAAAAGGAAGTTCTGATTGTTTTCTAAGGACGGGAGCGGATTGGGAGTTAGGAATAATAACTTCCTTATTCCCGGTCAACATAGAAGACCTTAACTTTGTATGAGTTTGCTCTCTGGTAATGAGATCCAAATAAAAAAACTTATTTGCTCCTGTTCTTAATCCTTGTCCAATATTTATATTTAAATCTTCTAAATATAAATAGCTTGCATTGGAGTTATACTTACTACACCACTTCGTTAATTCGAATGGCAGGTGTGTATGATTAGATTCATGACCAACATCACTATCCTCGATTAAACTAAACCATTTGGTATTACGGCTTCCTTTTTTAACAAGTGATTGTATATGAGATACAGGTATGGCTTCTGCTTCCAATAATTCATTTTTCAAACTAGAGCCACTTGTTAGTAACTCTCTCATTCTATTTGAAAAGTAGAACTCTGGCAGCATCTGCTCTCTAGCAAAATTTTCAACTAAAGAATTGGCACCATGACATTCTTTAAAAATATTGATGTTAAGAAACGATTCATTAATTCCACTCTCAAACGCAGAATTTTTTCTAGGAGTCCTCCGTGCTACTAGTAGCGTGGTTTTCACTTGTGCATCAGAAAACCAGCTAGCGTGAGTATCATGAACTATATATTCAATAGAAAACCATCTGAGCAACAAATACTGAAAAATCAGAGCATAATCTCTTGTAAGCCAAGACTCTGGTAGTATTACAGCTAGAGTTCCCCCTTCAGATACAATCGCAGCGTTCAATATCAAAGATGGTAATGCCAAGTCGGCCAACCCCGAATAATTCTTTATAATATTGTGAAATAACCTTTTATCAGTATTATCTAAATGAGAAAGTGAGTTGACTATTTCACTTAATCCTTCTCGCACTTTTTTAGCGTTTGGAACTAATAAATCAGCATCGGTTATTTCAGAAAAATTTTGATATCTAATATAAGGAGGGTTCGTGAGGACTATATCCCAACTTTTTCGCGTAAGAGATTTCAAAGAATTACAGTCAAAAGCACTGCCTAAAACGTTTTCTACTCCATTAATTCTACTATTGCATTCTTTATATGCTAAGGGATCAATCTCTATACCAGACAATGAACTTACTGGGACACCTAGCTTTACGCAAGCTATTAAAAGATCTCCACTTCCAGACATTGTATCAATAACTGTTTTATCTTTATCGATTCCAGCTAAGCTAGCTAATAACAGACTTAAATGTTGACCTGTATAATATTGACCTAACATTTTTTTTCTATCACTGAGATACGACAAATTATCTATCGAGAACTTATTAGGTATCAATTTGTATTCCCGCTTTGTTCCTAAATTTCAAGTAAAATTCGCTTGCATCAACTTCAACTTCAATTCCTTTTTCTAAACAAAAACCCACATATCTAGAATATTGTCTTTCAGGAGATATTTCGCTTCCACTAAAAAAGTCTATATTTTCAAGGAAGTCATCGAGTATTTTATTAGAACAATGTTTAACTTTATCTCTAATACCCCCTTTTTGTAACAATAAAAGAGGGTCACCTTTCACAGAAATATTAGAGTTCGTTTGCTTAAAACTGGACTGAAGCTTGTCCAGAATGCTGGTTAAACAAACTTTTAAACCAGCGCTACAGTATGCCTGACTAAGGGCTTTCCAAATTTCTGATTTAGCTGAATGAAAAACAACAGTTGCAGTAGCTTTAGGCTTCAATACTCTTTCAATTTCAGAAAAAACGTTACCCAGCATTCTTGCGTATGTTTCAACATTTTTATTATCTGCTTTACTAACAATTATTTCGTTATGTCGCTCTGTCACCGTACTCAACCAAAGCTCATTAATTTGGTTAAGCTCTGCATAAGGGATATAATCACCAAACGGGGGATCTGTAAAAACATAGTCAATACTTTGATCTAATAAAGACAGAGCTTCACTACTTTGATTGTTCATGCATACCTTACTAGAACTGTTTCTTATCAAGACAAAAGCCTTTTCAAATGCTTTAGCTTTTCTTTTTAAACCTTCTAAAATGTTTTTTTCTACAGGCATGTTGCTTACGTACAACACTCCACTCTGAGCCCCTGTCAACACAAAATCTTTTTGATTTTTTTTAGCTACAACTCGTGTCATTATTGTGGAATGAGACGCATTGTAACTCAGTATAAGTAAGTGGAGCACATCACGAATACTATCATCGTATTTATCCGCCAAGCTCCAAAGAGTAGATATGACATGAAAGTTTCTTCGAGAGTAAAAATGATGTAAATGAGTTATTCCTGAGTGATAACCTGAACGGTACAAATCTCCCCAAACAATTTCTTTATTTGGCATAGAGGAACTAAAACTCAATTCATCAATTTTATTGATGATATCAACATCTTCCTGTGTTGGCTTTCTTTGCCATTTATTTTTTCCACTTTGTCCGTATACACGAGCAATAACTCTTTGCCGAGTTTTTATACTTTTGCCAGTGAACCCATCTGGTTTATATTCATATACTCTTTCACAATTTTTGGAGTTATTCTTTTTCCCGCAATTAGGGCAGTTGAAATCTTCAATGAATGATAAAGGTTCATATTTAATGCAAACGTCAAAATAAGGGTACTCTTCATCACAATGCGAACACTTTAATAAATCCGACCAAATAACATGCCTTATAAACCCTTCATTTCCATTTGAATCTGAAGCTTCGTACATCCATTTTAACTTTTTATATGCAAGGTTAAAAAAAGAGTCTATAGCTTTTTCAAATGATTCTTGTTCTGGTGGAGAGCACAATGTACGGGCAATAAAAGACCCTAAGACACCTACGTCATATAGATGAGCTGTGCGTGGTCCCCACTGAGGTGAAACACCTATTTTTTCCGCCATTTTAATCATTGCATCAGTGGGAGTATCACATAAAAGTGCAGCAAGGCCAGTTGTACCACTTCCACTAAACGTATCTAAAACATGATCTCCAGGACTTGTATGCGTCGCTATGAAGACAGCTATAGCTTCAGGAGAAATCTTAGTAGGATAAGAAAATGCATTATAAAGTGCGCCTGTTCTAGAGGCAGGCAAAGGGTTCTCATACAATTTAGAAATCATTCAACGCCTACATATAAGGTGAATATCAAGTTATTCAATACATTATCTTCTTATTTTTTAATACACAGATTCTATCAATTTCAGCCCATAATAAATATGCTTTATTTGTATTTATGACGTAGCAAGTAACCTTTTGGAAGTTATACACAACTATTGTTAAACATATGACTTAAACTTAACTTTTAACTCTCTTTTGCTCTAAGGTACCTTGTTTCAGTGAAAGATATAAACAAGTAATATAGAAATATAATCTATATCTGGTAAGGTTTGATATAGATCATCTCTACTTAAAAGCTTAAATTTATGTCTAATCAAAACACCAAACCTACTATAGAAAAATATACTAATTCACCTGAGCTAAAGCATTTAAAAGCCGAGCATGTTGATATTTATCAGGAGCTGATGAAGCAGTTTAAATTTGATGTTCGGGTTTGTGCGGAATGGCTAACTAAGCCTAAACCGTCTTTGCAAGGCAAGTCACCGTTTGAGCAACTTTCGATTGATGCTACTGAAGTGATGAACATGCTGATTCGCATGAGGACAGGGGATTTTTCATAAAGGCTAAATGCAAATGAATATCCTCTTTCTATGTACCGCTAATATACAACGCAGCAAAACAGCCGAAGAATTGTTTCGTGCTGCTAATAAAAATCACCAATACAAATCCGCTGGCCTAAGCGAAAAATATGTAAAGAAAGCTAAATCTACACTTTGCACTGAAGAAATGCTGCAATGGGCTGATAGAATCTATGTGTTTGAACAGCGACACCTTGACCGAATTCAAAGCCATACTGGCGAAGCCTTCTTGTCTAAAATTATCAATTTAAATATTCCTGATGATTATCAGTACTTTCAGCGTGAATTAGTTTTACTTTTGTTAGAGAAGATATCACGAACTCTTCGAACTTAGGCCAACAATATCAGCCAATTTTTATATATTCATTGATTATCACTGCTTTTCACTAAACATTCACGTACCTATCACTTCATCGAATTGCGCTTGATTACTACTATAGCTATGACACGAAACACAGGAGAATGTCATGAGTAATAACAACCATAAAGCAAACCAGAAAAATCAAAATCACGGTACATCTGGTACTAATACACCACATCAAAAAGTACTGGATAACAGAAGCAACCAACTGAACCCTAATAACCCACTTTATAAAACTAAAAAGTAAGGAGACTTTTATGCCTGATACATCAGATATGTCGCAATCAGAACTGGATGCATGGTCAGATATTAATAATCCGAACAACGATGCAGATATGGACGACTGGGCAGATTGCCATAATCCCAATAATGATGACTATATTGGAGATGACTAACTAAGCAGGCTGATAGATAATGTAATATCTACCAGCCAAAGGAGTAGCTTTTAAACATGGATAAAAAATTTAAGGACACCAAAAGACTTGTAAAAATAGCTAAAGATTCAGGTATGAGAAATGAAGATATAGCTGTTAAAGCCGGTTTGAGTGCTAAGTCTGTATCTTTGGTTAGTCGTTGGTTAAATGATGGAGTTCTTGCTACTGAACGGCAAATGCGCTTCTTTGTTAAAGAGTTTGGTGAGCAATTAAAACGTAAATCTGAACATTTGTTGACTATTAAGCAGGACGATAAGCACTTTTTCATTAAGCTGACTGGTGATTTAATCGTTAAGCATGCTCTAAGAGAGCGTGTTTGCGTTAACAGAAAACAGCTAAATATAGCCATTCACCGTTTCCTTATTTTTCGAAAAGGTGACAATTACTATATAGTTTCTCAGAGTAGAAAAGGCTTCGACTCAAAATATGCTTTAGATAACGATTCCCTTGATAAGCTATCGCATAGTGACAGTGAAGATGCTAATTGGGTATCAAAAGGTGCGCCTAAACTATTATCACTAGAAGAGCTAATACAGCATGTTGATTCGCTAGCTTTAGATCTCGCAGAAGGTCGATTTTCTTCTCGTAATAAATACGTGTATTCAGGTCAGGAACTACAGTTTAGTATCAGGCGTTATCTAATGAGAGAAGGTATTCATTTGCCTGATGTAATTGACATTTCAACCCAAAACTAGATAATCAGTTAAACCCAAAACCAAACTGGAGTAAAACTCCGCTATAGGTTGGAAATACAACCGTCTAGTTATGTTTCGCTTTGCGGTGCCACTATAGCTTTTTAAGCTGTAGTCGCATTTAACATAAAGGTGCTTTGTGATTTGCCATTGGCTAGGTGAAAGGTACGCTAAGTAGCTGAAATGATCCTGAGCAACAAGGGAAAGGGGTGGGTAAGGCCAAACCACGTTTCTATTTGAAATGTCGTTTGGCCTTTAACTTTCTTATGATTTAAAAACGGTTTTAAACTTGGTCTGATACCAAAATTTCGCATACAATTCTGGCCCACACTTCAATATTGTAGTCACCGTCTAATAACTCTTGGGGAGAGACAAAGCCAACAGTTTTTAGTTGATCTTCGGCTGATTCGATACCTTCTCCGTCTAGCTCATGCATATAAATCATAGCCATATGAACACGATCTACTTCAGTATCATCAGCACAAATCATCTTCTTTAATCTAGTAGACTTAACAACTGTTGAAGATAGTTTTACTTCTTCTAACAGCTCTCTTTCCATCGCTTTTTGAAGTGACTCTTCAAGATCTATGATGCCACCTTTTGTAATAATGTCGTCCATATCCCAATGACCACCAACGGCTACGGCAATCTTGTTGTGAAGACGGCTTTCTCCGCCTTTAGACGTTCTTTCATAAGCCCATACTTTGCCGTTGTGCGTGAAAATAGAGATAGGTAGTACTTGCCTAAAATCTTCATCATTTTCGAGCATCGCTCTTTGTCCTAGCATAAGGTCTGCTAGGTTTAACTCATAATCTACAAAACCGTGTTCTCTATGCTCAACAGCTGAAGCCTTGATACAAACTATATGTTCTTGATGTTTTTTGTTCATTTTTATTTACCACAATTGAATTTATTAAAGTTGTTATTTTTACTAGTTTACAAAAGGCCTAGCTTTCGTTTCATGTCTAAGGAAATGTTATCTAATGTGCGCTGATAAACATCATCTACAAGTGATGTTAATTCCTCTGTTTTCGATTCTTTTTCGGCTCTCAACTGCTCGATTAGTTCTTCTTTAGTTTTCTGCATAAGACCACGACCTTTCTTCGATATTCGCTTTTCTTTTGAGGCATTAAGCTCATCATTTGCATTATTAAAATGCGTTAAGAGAGCCTCACAATAAGACGTTGTTTTACTGTAGAATAAAGGCTGTGGTTTTACATTTGGGCCGACTAATTCTGCGACTTCTTTTTTAGTTATTAAGTAATTACCTTTAGTAACGTAATCTGATTTCTTTCCATGTTTTTTAATAAATGCTATCTTTTTTCCTTTCAGACTTTCAATAGCATCATAGGCTTTACCTGATCTTTTGGATGGTTCTGCCCAGTCAGGTCTAGAGCTTTTTTCAGGTTTAGCCTCTTCTGGCAATTCACTGGTATCTAAATATTTAGATAGGTAATCGTCAATATTCATATTAAGCTGCTCTATTTAGTTGTTTGGAAATATTCAAAGTTTCTTCTAAGTACTCAATAAACTCTTTATATTTGTTTGTGTTTCTAGCGAGCTCTCTTATTCGTTTAAGTGCATCACGAACTACAGGCTCATGCATTTCTCTAATGAAATTAGGTAAAGCTGCATTACGACATGCTCTAATATCTGTACTTATATAAAACATAATGCCATTGTAATTCCCTTCTGAAATATTGGCATTTATACAGCCCAAGCAAAATTTAGGTTCTGCTTTATGTGGTTGGGGAACACCGTCTTCAGAGCATTTTGCAAAACGCTCTGTATTGACGCGAAGCATACACGTTACCCATGGTCTAGGGCTTATATTTATAATACGCTCTTCGCTGATCTTATTGCTTAATGCAATGTACTCTTCATGAGAGACTACTTTTGTACTATGTACGGCTTTTGTTAACATGTGATCAAATGCACCTGCAAATATTCGATCATTATTAGTCAATGAAAGTAACTGCTGCCTAACAATGTCTTTTATGACAGTTCTTTTTGCAATCTGGTAAAAAGCACTCGTCTCTTTGTCACGCAAATATGCCATGAAAAAAGACTCATCTAAGTGTTTAAAGTTAGCTCGAATAAACTTACCAATATCTCCTCTATACCTTCTAAGTGCTGCCTCAGCCCAAATGTGACGGAATGCATGAGGGGTCGGATAAGCTACATCCAGTAATAGTTGCGAGCGAATTTTAGTTATATCTGATGGAGTTAGTTCAATACTCACATCATTTAACATTTCTTTTGTTTTTAAAGTTAACTTATCATCGAATATTTTTGTTTCTAACTCAGGTAACTCTCCATTTCTGTATAACTCTATCTTTGTGATAAATGATTGTGAGTTATTAGTTTGACAGAGAATATATATTGGCAAATCTTTTTCTAATTTCTCGAAATCAATTCTCAATTGCTCATCATTGCTACTGAGAATTTTTTCTTTTTCTGAGTAATTTCGAATAAAATCAGGCCATGCATAATCAACCAGGTTGGTAATGAACATCGATGATTCTGAAGATGGAGTTGTACCTTTACTGCGAGATTTTGAAGCAAAATAGATTGCAGGCAAGTTACTTTCAGATTCATTTAACTTAGCTAATAGGTCTATAACAATGTATGCATATTGAGTGATTTCCCTATCCAGTTTTGTTTTTCCGCTTGTTTTCTCAACAGTCCAGTTAACCATAAACCTAAGTGATGTATAAAAATTATCTAAGACGGTTTCATTTATCTTTAAATTGATATTATTCAGTGAAAACCCAAATTCACTTCTTCTCCAACCAAGCAGCCCTACTACAAGTGTTGCTCCGCAGGCCATGACCATGTTTAAACCAGCTTTAAATTTTCTTACACCATCACTCTTTGATTCTATACAGATTCGACTACTGTGTTTTTGACAGAGTTTTATAGCCTCATTAGGCTTATTGGGTAATGTCTGTTTGAAGGTGTTCAACGTCTTATTACATATTGATATAAGCTTTTTAAAATCAATATCTGGATCTTCATCGTTGGCTTTTAAAACGGCTAGATATTCTTTAAAGATACTCTCTTCTTTCTTGATTTTTTTATCGTTCAACCTCGCGAATAAAATAGAGCGCACGAACTCTTGGGCGTCATACCTGTCAGGCAATTTAGCTTTTGCTATTATTTCATTGATAACATCTAACTTAAACGCACTGGCCACAATGGCAAACTGGTTATAGTTTTTAATGAAGTTTTTAAGGGATGTATCATAAATCTGCTCTAACTTTTTCTTTGACCAAACTCTCGCTTGGTGAGCTGGTAAGTCAGTTAATTTCTCCCCCATGAGTGCTTGGGCGACTATAGGCTGAATGCTTTCTAAATTTCCTTGCTCTAAATCTCTTTGAACTTCATGTATCGTTTCATTTAATGTAATTCTAGCAGCTATAGCATACTGAATATTTTCTTCAAATAAGCTACCACAATGATCTATATAGTGCTTTCCAATGTCTAAGCCTAAATAGTTAAATGAATCCCCGTTTTGATACTCGCTTAAATTCATTCCTAAAGAAGTGCTACAAGCTGTGTTTAAAGCTTCTTGCTCGGTATCAATGGTAATGCCGCCTATTAGCCCTTCAACATTGTAGAGCTTTAGGTATTGAACAAGGTTGTTTAAACTTAAGGCACTACCAGATAATGATTGAAAAGCTGGAGGAGAGAAGCTTTTAACTATATTGTTAGTGTGTACTTTATGGCTAAATGCATAGTTATAAAAATTTTGAACATTGTTTTTATCAATGGCATCTACATTGTAACTTTTTAAAAAAGAACATACTTTTGCTATAAAGTTAAATCCATTTCGATGGTAATAATAAAGCGTTGCCGATTTATCTAAATGCTCTAGAAAAAGAACCTTTGCAAACTCTTGATTCGTAAGCTCTATTTCTGCACCATGACATACAACCTTATAGACTCTTTCCCCATTAAATTGTGGAAAACTAAAAAGACTAAAATCCAACTCGAAAATACCGGCAATACTATTACTTTCAAATTGCCACTTGTCGTCAGTGAAAGAGCAATTATCAATTACATTGTGCAATACCATTATATCGTTCATTTCTTGAATAAGCGTTTCATATGCTGTTTTTTTTATGCTTCGTAGATTTCTTTGCATGATTGCTACCTCATGTGTGCGCTAAATAATGGTGGTAAAATTGAGGCAAGTTCTTTATATAGTTTCTCACCTTTGTCTTTTGTTGAGAAACGCTGGTATTCAAACAACTTTTCTACCCATTCAACTGTTGGAAGGACTGTCATTAATAGGTACTCAGGGGAGTTTTTAGCCAATATATGATGCTTCTTTTTTACTTCAGATAAGAAATGTCTAAGTTTTACTACTGTTTCTGGTGAGTCAACGAGATAAATTGTGTCGCTTGGCTCATCAACATCTTTATAACTGGTTAGAAAGCCTAAATCATTTACTTTCCCGTCCTCTTTACCTGTTACAAGCTTCATTCTAGTAAGTGTTTCTTCTGTTTTAGCTGAAATGTATTCTGAAGCATTTGTAAACTGAGAATTAAACGCCTGCTTTTCAGATTCTGATGCCTTAAAAAGATTAACGGTTAGATCTTGTATTACAGCTCTTGTTATTAAGCCTGTGTTATTCATCCATTCTTCGTTATTTGGTGTTAGGTAGTCATTTCGTTCTGTTTTATTTGTATGAGAATGAAAGTTAGTCAGTTGAGTTGGGTTAAAATTATCTGACGACGCATAAACTGCCGCTGTTTTGATTGAAGAAGGTTTAAATAAATGTCGTTTGCATGGTGTATCACAATTTTCCCATAACTCTTCAACAGTTCTGTTTTTCCCTAGTGCGCTAATACCATTATCAAGTAGCTTTGTTATGGCCTTTAAAAAAACGAGTGATGACTTCTCTTTATCTGATTGAGTAATGATTTTCTCGTTTAGATATGTGTTTAGGAAGTTTATAAATCTCGCAAAAGACACTCCTGTTGCGACATCTTTCAATGACCCAGTTAATTTAGCTGAATTATCGTACTTTGGTGTTCTTTGTAAAATGAATAAAAGGATTGCACTGCCTAGGGTTGTATTAGTGCTTATTTCCTTTGGTTTATGAACAGTCTTTGCACGTCCTTTATAATACTCATTCCTAATATGTGTGATCTTACCGTTTCGCCTTCTAATAAATTGAAAGTTACTTCCAGATAACTTTGCGATATCAGATGCTTGAACGGTTTGTGTTGCCATAAGCCAGTGAAATAGTAAGTGCTCTCCTTGGCTGGCTGGAACTTGAAGTTCTTCTTTATTACCGCTATGCACATATTCAGCAAGTTCATGCAAAAAAAACACAGAAAAAAATAACTTATTTCTGGAAGTGATTATTGAAGGTGAGTTGAAAGCGGACTTATTTCTAAAAAAGGCCTCATCATAGCGCTTTAAGTCATCTTCTCGAATGTTTTCGGAAAGAAACAGCTTGATAGCTGTTTTTAGATTAGCAGATGGCTCTTCTAATGAATGATATGCTGCTCGTAAAACATCAAATGTTGTTAAAAAGCACTTTCTAACATGTACGTCATGCTCGCTTTTTACAGGAAATTGGGCTCTTGGTCGCTCAACCGGTATTTCATCAGATGTGATGGGGGCATCAAGAAATAACGCTATTAATGCTTCCTTTGCTTTCAATGTTTCTAACATTGCAATTTCAATAGTAATACTAAACGATTTTATCGTAGCTTTTGGTGATGCTAATCGAGAAAACAATGTATGCCCTATACCAACATCATCTCTTCGTAACCAAGTATGCTGAGCAAACCAAGCAGCCAAGTTTATCTGGTCTCGCTCGGAAGAAGGGGCTGGCTTTGTTTTTGACAGTGTAAAAAGGTAGGCATATTGCGCTTCAGATAGCTGTTCTTTGAACCACTCATCTTCAATAGCGAGCTTAATCATTGATTTAATAGCATGAAGGCCTGAACTTTGAGGTTTAACTTTGTCGATGTTCACTCTATGCGTTTCAAATTTTTTTAAAATCTTGATTCGATCTTTTTTTTCAAAGGGTTCAGAACACATAAAATCGATAAAGATTTTATATGTTGAATGAGCTTGCTTCTTATGAGTTATAGTCCCCTTATTATCAACAAAGACGAGGTAGTTAGCCCTATTAAGTGTTGAGAAGATAAGCTTAATGTGGTCTGGGGTGTTAGGCGAAATTGTCACATTATGAGGTGCATAATCACCACCTTCGTAGCTAGGGATTGAAAATTGATTAGCATTAATGTCAAATACTAGCTCAGCAACCTTAGACTTGGATGCTAATTCTTTATCCATCCTTATTTGTTGGTTTATCAGTTTTTCTTGCAGCTTTTTAGAGAATTCAGAGTTAGCTTCTAGAACCATTGTTGCTTCTCCTCAAAATCTTTTTTGATGTTGCAAGAGCGAATATATTCTTTTGTAGTCTCAGAAGCATATTTTCCTTTGGCGTTATGTCCCATGAGCCTTGCCAAAGTAATATAAACAATAGAAGTCGCAGTGACATTGTCGATTGCTATCTGGTGACTTTCAGCTAAATAATAAAACTTATCTGTACCAAAACTATGCCTTAGAACATGATGTGTATGATCTTTTTCTAATAGCTGACCATCTAAAGGTAGCATTCCATTTTTTTGTTTCTCTAATACAATTTTGCATACCTCTGTGAATACAAGTGATGCTCTTTTTACTGAAATTGGTGTGCCGAAATAGACGGTATCGTCATTCAAGAAAAAGTGATCCGAGTCGCTTTCTGGACGTTCTTTGTCGTAATACTCTTTCATTCTCAATAACAGCTCACGAGTGAAAAAGATATTTCTAGGCAGGCCGAATCCATTTCTCCGTGACTTAGTATATTTACCCTGAAGGTAAAAGATGAATTCATCTTTAGTTGGGTTATCTTTCATCTCTTTAAACAATGAAAGTAAACCTTTATGCTTTTTATTACCGACCTCAAAATCATTAAGTAGAATGCCTACATTTTCTTTAGATCTTAAGCCTACTTCGCCGCCAGTCTTCAAAAGCAACTCATCTCTAATACTCGAAGTGTTTTGATAAATAATAGATCTAAGATCTGGTGTTAAATATTTTACAGCTGTTCTAGGTTTTTTATTATCTCTTGCTTGCTCTTGAAGTCTGGGTTCAATCATAAGATTTTTTATATTGGTGAAACCAGCATTAGCTAAATAGTTATAATATGCTTTAAGAGCTGAAACATGCTTCTTTACAACACCTTCACTTTTCTTAAGCTTGTCGATCAATATGTCATTTATATAATAGTTTAATATTTTATTTGAAAGATTGTGGTGGGTAGCTATAGATACTTCTGAATTAGATAAAGCATATTCTTCTATCCATTGGAGGAAGTTCCTCAATTTTTCTAATATCAATTCCACTTGCTTTCTCTTTATCTGGTTTTCTTTCAGTTTCTGGGTAACAAAACCTTTTTTTCCTACTTTTCTTTCTAAAACATAAATGGTTTGATTCTTTGTTAATGAATGAGAAAAGCAACTAGGCAATAACATGAGAGAAAGATCGTCACATATAAATAATGGAGTCTTATATTTTTTTGAATCAATCTCTAACATACTTATTCACCTATTTTAATGTTGCGCAACATATTATCACTTACTAGTGATAAAAAGATACGTTTTCTTGTTTAGTGTGTAGGGGGATAGTTAAAAAGTTTAACGTGTTTTTACCTACGTAGCCGCGATATAAATCATCAATATCCATACCCATTTGCGCCATACAGCCGGCGAATGCAGCGGCATTAAACGTTTTATCTGCAACAGCAGACGCCGCTAATATTTCTAGCGTTTGTTTAAAGTCATCCGCTTGTTGAGCATTACTAAGCTCAGCTTCAAGTTGCTTTGCTAGGTCTTCGTAGCTAGTTTTACCGTCAATTCTGAGCGATAAACCAAAATGAAAAATATCAACCAACTCTAAAATAACTTGTTCAGTATCTGGTGTTTGTTTTTTCCACCATTTCCAACCATGATGATCCAACATTTCAGCACACTCAACCCAAATAGCGCGGTACCATTCAAACCCTTGAGTAAACCATTGCTCATGTACTTTAGTATTCATGGCGTTTTGCATTTCTAGCATTACTACTAGCTTGTTTAAATTGGCAGACATATCAATTCCTGTCGTTTTGGTTGGCGTAATTTCGTTGGTGTAATAATACAGATAAAATGCTGATTGTGCATTGCTGTATATTTTTATTAGTGTGCTAGGGTCTGTTTATCTTGAGGTAGTAAATTCATGCCAAGAATCAATTAAATCAATAAAATCTTCAAAACCACAACCACTGCTTAAACCATTTTCTTCAAGTCCTAAGTCGTCATCTTGGTACGCGATTAGGTCTTCACTATCTTGATGAAGTGCATGGGCTTCAAATAATGCTTCGTCTTTCGTTAATATTAAATCTATTTCTTGGCCTTTTAGCGTTAGCGGCTCATAGCTTGAACTCACCGATGCAATAAGCGCTTGCACCATTGCTACTTTGTCTTTGCCTATTTCTTCGTTTAGCCAGCGACCAATAATGGCATGTTCGCTACTTATTTTAATACGTAACCCGCTAATAGGATCGCGAATAAATTGATATTCCATAGGGTTTGCCTGTAAATCTTTAATTGCGTAATTATATACGTAAACGCCCATAAACCACAGGACATATAAAGCAAAATAGCGCCACATGGGCGCTATTTTATTCTGCTTTAAAGCCGTTAACTTCGCGATCTATAACGCGCGGCGTCAATAATTGACCATAAGTAAATAATAGGCACAAGTACAAAACCTACAAGCACATAAATTAGTGCGTAACTTATTATAATAGCGAGTGCAAAAAATATAGCCGCTAAAATACGCCCTTGTACTAATTGACCCAAACCAGGAAAAAATATATTACATAATGCTGCTATTACGTTACCGCCAGAACCTTGATCCGCCATACTAACCTCTGTATTTATTTAATTTTATAATTATTTACTTACACACTTTATGCCAATTTATTAAAGCTTACAAATCAAATAGTTAAATTAGTCTAGATTTATGGAGTTAGTAAATTTTGCTAACTTTAGGTCAAATTAGCAATTTTTGTTATGCGTTTGCACTTTTTCGTTTGTTTAAATAAGTAGCAAGTTACTCGTTTTGAACACTATTTTATAAATAGCTGTTTATAAAAACAGTATTTTATTTAGCCTAACAAAAACACCTGTTATACTGGCCACAATATTGATTAAAAAGGCGTAACGATGGACGTTTCACAATTACTCGATGGCTTAAATGACAAACAACGCGATGCCGTTGCAGCCCCACTACAAAACATGCTGGTATTAGCAGGTGCTGGGTCTGGTAAAACACGAGTGTTAGTTCATCGTATTGCGTGGCTTATGCAAGTTGAGCAAGCCTCTGCTTACAGTATTTTTGCAGTTACCTTTACTAATAAAGCAGCTAAAGAAATGCGTAGCCGCGTTGAAGAAACACTAAAAGCCCCTGTAGGTGGTATGTGGATTGGTACGTTCCATGGTTTATCGCATCGTATTTTACGTGCTCATCACCGTGAAGCTAACTTACCAGAAGCCTTTCAAATTTTAGACTCTGACGATCAGCTTCGGATGATCAAGCGCTTATTAAAATCGATGAATATTGATGATAAAAAATGGCCTGCTAAACAATTTGGCTGGTACATAAGCGCCAAAAAAGATGAAGCTCTACGCCCTAAAGATATTCAAGCATACGATATTAACGAGCAAATGATGCTGCGTGTTTACGCCGCCTATCAAGAGGCCTGTGATAGAGCGGGCCTTGTTGATTTTGCTGAAATATTACTACGTAGCTACGAAGTATTAAAAAATAACCCAACGTTACTGCGCCATTATCAGCAACGCTTTGCACATATGCTAGTCGACGAGTTCCAAGATACAAATACCATTCAATATGCATGGTTAAAATTACTTGCTGGCGATACAAATAGCATTATGATTGTAGGCGACGATGACCAAAGTATTTACGGTTGGCGCGGTGCTAAAATCGAAAACATTAAACGATTTTTAACTGACTTTAGCGCTGAAACCATTCGTCTTGAACAAAACTACCGTTCAACCGCGACTATTTTGAAAGCGTCTAACGCATTAATTCAAAATAACTCAGAACGTATGGGTAAAAGCTTATGGACCGACGGTAACGATGGCGAGCCAATCTCTATTTATGCAGCATTTAATGAGCTAGACGAAGCACGCTTTGTAAGTAGCAAATTACGAAGCTGGTTAAATGCAGGTAATGCGCTGCAAGATGCAGCAATTTTGTACCGTAGTAACGCGCAATCTCGAGTGCTCGAGGAAGCCATGCTGCAAGAAGGCTTAAAATACCGTATTTATGGTGGTATGCGATTCTTCGAACGACAAGAAATTAAAGATGCGTTGTCGTACTTACGCCTAGTGGGTAATCGTCAAGATGATGCCGCTTTTGAGCGCGTAATTAATACGCCAGCGCGCGGTATTGGTGATAAAACATTGAGCCATATACGCGACTGCGCACGAGCAGAATCATTACCACTTTGGTATGCAGCAAAAGCAATTGTGGAACAACAACATTTATCTGGTCGTGCTTCTGGTGCAGTTACTAAGTTTGTAGAACTAGTTGAACAAATAGAAGATAAAATTAGCGATCTAACTTTACATGAGCAAGCCAAGTACACAATTCAAACCTCAGGTTTGATGGCAATGTACCAAGCTGAAAAAGGCGAAAAAGGCCGTGCTCGTGTAGAAAACTTAGAAGAGCTTATTAGTGCATGTGATCAGTATGAGCTTCCTGAAGATGAGGAATACAGCTCGCCTTTACAAGGCTTTTTAGCACATACATCACTTGAGTCAGGTGAAGGGCAAGCAGAAGAGCACGAAGACGCAGTTCAGATGATGACGCTTCACTCAGCCAAAGGCTTAGAGTTTCCGCTAGTCTTTATGGTGGGCGTAGAAGAAGGCATGTTCCCTTCTCAGCAAAGCAACGAAGAGTCGGGTCGCTTGGAAGAAGAGCGCCGCCTTTGCTATGTAGGCATGACACGAGCAATGGATAAGTTATACATTAGCCATGCTGAGAGTCGCCGCTTATACGGGCAAGAAAAATACCATAGCCCATCACGCTTTTTACGCGAAATCCCTGAGGACTGCGTTGAGGAAATCCGTATTAAAACACAGGTTTCTCGTCCACCTGCCGCCGGGCGTTTTAGTGCTTCTGTTAGCCATGCCGCATTTGAAGACAGTGGCTTTAACTTAGGTCAACGAGTACTTCATGCTAAGTTTGGCATTGGTACCGTACTTAATTACGAAGGCAGTGGCGCGCAATCTCGCGTACAAGTTAACTTTGATGACCTTGGCAGTAAATGGTTAGTAACGGCCTATGCACGATTACAAGCAGTATAAAACACATCTAAGTGAGTTAGAACAACAACTAGCTGGCGCGTATCATCGTCAGCTGGTGCTAATTACTGGCAGCTCAACTTGGTGTTATGAATTACTTAATTCATTAATAGATGAAAACAATACACTTGTTGTATCAAAGCAGTGCACGATTAAAAATTCGTACTGGCCTACTCGCACTCACCAAATTTTAGGGCAAGAATTTGCTCATGCTGTTTACGATGGTTTTAGTGGTTTGCACCCTGATAAACTTGCAGCACTTACTGGCACCGTTAAAGCAGGCGGTATACTGTTTTTATTACTGCCTGAATTAGATGACTTACCTACTTGGCAAGACCCTTCATTAAGTACAGTACAATCACACGGTCATACCATTAACTACAGTTTATTTAATCAACGTTTCGCAACTGTTATTAAGCAATTACCCGCTTTTCATTTTAGTGAAAAAAATGGATGCATTAGTAATCTCGTCAGCTCTGTTACACATAATAAAATTGATTATCAACCTCAACAAAGCTGCGTTGAACAAATAGTAAAAGTGGCTAATGGTCGTGCCAACAGGCCTTTACTTATTAATGCTGATAGAGGTAGAGGCAAGTCGGCAGCACTTGGCTTAGCAGCCGTAAAATTAACTGATAAAAAAGTAATTATTTGTAGTACTCAGTTTAAAGCGACCCATAGTAGCTTTAAACATTTAGCCAACGAGTTAAGCCTGCAATACAACGCTGAGCATAAACAGCTCGCAAACTTGCACTACGTTGCACCTGACGCGTTATTAAACACAATACCTGAGTGCGATTTATTACTAGTAGATGAAGCTGCAGCAATCCCTGTTCCGTTATTACTACAAATGCTAGCCCATTACCCTCGTATAGTATTTGCAAGCACTCTGGTTGGGTATGAGGGCAATGGCAGAGGTTATACCATTCGCTTTAGTAACTATATTAAAGCGCACTATAAAGCCTCTAAAGTTGTAACACTGGATGAGCCACTTCGCTTTGCTAAACACGATCCTCTCGAGAAGCACATTCGCACCTTGCTTGCACTCGATGCACAATATAAAGAATTAGATAGTAATCAATTAGAACAGCCAGTTCATAGTGAAATAACTCAGCAATCCCTTGTAAACAATGAGCCATTACTGCAGCAAGTTATTGCCCTGCTTGCATTAGCTCACTATCAAAGTAGTGTAAACGACTTACGCCAACTACTAGACGCACCATCGCAGCGACTATTCATTAGCCAAATTAATAATCAGTTAATTGGTGTATGCTTAATCGCCATAGAAGGTGGTTTAAATGAAGATCTTGCTCAACAGGTTATAAGTGGAGAGCGTCGTCCGCAAGGACATTTAATGGCGCAAGCACTCTCACAACTTAGCTTTAATAATGACTGTTTAACACAACTGAGCGCTCGCGTTGTACGAATAGCGATTGATCCGAGTTCTCACAATATAGGGCTTGGTAAAAAGCTACTTAGCTATTGCGAGTCGCAAGTAAAAAACCAATGTAGTTGGTTTGGTGCAAGCTTTGGCGCAACAGCGCAGTTACTTAATTTTTGGCAGAACCAAGGATTTGACACCATAAAACTGGGTTATCAACGCGATAAAAGCACAGCTGAACATTCGGCGCTTGTGGTTAAATGCTTAAATAACAAAAGTGCAATTATCCAACCTTTGAAAAAGCAGTTTAAAAACGACTTTTTTTATGGGCTTTTAACACACTTTAAAACACTAGATTGGAAACTTGTAAGTATTTTAATTGAAGGATTTAGCGATGAGTTAGTAGATCTAGAGATTCGCGAAAGATTAGTCTTGCTCGTAAACAGTAACTTCACTCAATTTAGTATCTCTGCGACTCTTTGGCAGGTAATGAGTCAGTCTCCTTCTTGTATGTCTCAATTAACAAAGTCTGATAAACAACTCTTAATAAAGTTAGTACTACAAAATGAAAGTAATGAAAAAGTGATTCAATACTTAGGTTTATTAGGAAAAAAACAGCTTGAGAACCAATTTAAACGTGCCATAAAAAACCTCACTAGTATCATCTAATAATCTTTAGTTGCCCTATCTCTGTTAAATTTCATCCATCTTTAAGCTATTTATTTAATCCCAGATAGCGAAAAAACCGTTACATTTCTATAACGGGTTTCTTTAATTTGAAGTCGGTGCAGGGTGCGTGGTGCCCACAGCGGTAGAGAGCCACAGTGAAATTCTACACTATCTTCGCGTCGGGAGTCGCTACGCTCGCCCGACCTACGTGATGGCTGTTGATCTGAGTGTGCATTAATTGTACACATTTCACTTTTCTGCAGACGTAAAAAAGCCCGAATCGTTAGATTCGAGCTCTCTACAATTTGAAGCCTGGTAATGTCGTGGTGCTCACAGCGGTAGAGAGCCACAGTGAAATGCTACACTCTCTTTATGTCGGGAGTCGTTACGCTCGCCCGACCTACGTGATGAGTGTTGTGTGAGAGTGTGTTAATTGTGCTACTTTCACTTTTCTA
>NZ_JARDAK010000033.1:0-12245 GCF_056470645.1 Pseudoalteromonas sp. TP27
TGGATTTTGACATCTAAAAAGGATCGGTCAACCGATCATATTTACCTTAAATGATCGGCATTAGTACTTAGTACTGGCCTTTTTCACATCTATTGTTTTACTTTTTTCTACTTTTGCGTTTCGCTGGCTTTTTCTTAGTTGTTGACACTTTCACTGTGCCACCGCCTTTTTTAAATTTGTAGCCTTTCTTTAGTTTACCGTTCGCTTTTAAGCCTGCTTTACTCGCCATGTTATTTCCTTACTTCTAATACTGTAATGCGCTTTTCATGCGCTGAAATTAAGTTCATTAACTGCTTGTTCATTTTGAACATTTGCCACCCTAAAAAAACAATAGAAGCGGTTTCAATTGTTAACCCTGCTTCAATTGCCATTCTCAGGACTTCGATATCTGTCACCAACTACACAACCCCTGCCATTTTGCACGCTTTCATGATGTGTTCATCCGTGTACGGTTGAATGCCATTCTCGAATTGGATCATTGCTTTAACCATGCTTGGTATTTGTGCTTTGTTGATACGGTCGGACGGGCTAATACCCATCTTATCCGCTACAAACTTCGCATAACCTGCCGTGTGATTTTCAGTAGCGGGGGCGAATCGCTCCAATACTTGGATAACAGACGTTAGATTATAATTAGTCATGTAATTACTAACTAATTTAGCCCCTGCTCGAATGCCATAAACCGAACTGCTGAACGTAGCAAAACGACCGTCTGTGCCTGTTTGACCGTCCCAATCATTTGATTTTTGATACTCGATATTCATCGGGTTTTTATTTCTGATACCGCGTGGCATAGCTGCTCGAACTCCAATATATAAACCGCCAACAATGACAGTGATAACGATTATTTTTTTAATTATGGCCATACTTAATCAACCCGATAGCTTGCGCCATTTAAGAAAAGAGTATCATTGATTAAAATATTAGTAGTCAACCACTCGAATTTAAATTCTCCTGCAACAGACGTTTGATTATTTATATTGAGGCAAGCGGCCTCCTTCCAATTTAACGCCATTATGCGCTGCCCTCTTTTTGGCTTGCATTCATCTGGTAGTAGAAATACGCCAGAGGTGGTATTAGCTATACGTCGAATATGACCAAATAAGTGTACGGTATTACCTTTTTTAACTAATTTAGGCGGTGTAAAGCCGGCACTGAAATTTTCAAAGTCAGGGTGCAACGTAACATCAAAAACTTGTTCAATTTCTGCTGCTCCGCCTTGTTGCTCTTGTGGCATATACGCAAACATTAAACCGCCTCCGTTAAGAAAATGCCGTTAATTTCATTAGTTCCTGTTAGCTCAATGTTTAGCGCACCGAGGTATGGATAATCAAATTTCATAACTGCACCTTTCGGTAATTCAAACCCAAATACAAAAACGTTATCTGTATTTTGTAACCCTGCCTGAATTGTCATTGAACGAATAAAAGCACCATTAGGTGGTGTAAATCGACCATTAGAAGCGGTTAGCTTCTGTGTGTGGATTAGTTGGCCTGTAATGCTTTGTTTTGTGTGAACTGTGTTGCTTACCGCAACTTCGCCTATTTCGATTGCAGACGATAACGAAACAGGCACAGTACCTTTAATTGCAATGGGGGCTTTAATTTCAGAAACCTGAATTGCTTTAACGATTTCTTCAATAACAAGCGAGTTACCACTAATAGCTGATAACTGTTCACGAATTAAAATCATCGTGTCACTTAGTTGAAATTCAATAGTGACGCTTTCAGTGTGCTGATTTTGAAAATATAACGCTTTACCGCGATATTTAATCATTGTCACCACATCACACTTTGATATTTCTACAGGGGCAATATCAT
Organism: Pseudoalteromonas sp. TP27; assembly: GCF_056470645.1. Lineage (NCBI taxonomy): Bacteria > Pseudomonadati > Pseudomonadota > Gammaproteobacteria > Alteromonadales > Pseudoalteromonadaceae > Pseudoalteromonas > Pseudoalteromonas sp. TP27. The sequence continues at coordinate 1,821 of NZ_JARDAK010000033.1, forward strand.
CACCAGATAGCGTGATTGATTTTGTTGCCTCTCGTAGTATCAATACCTCAGTGCCGTTGCCTACATCAAAAAAATATTTCTCTGTTGGCTCTATCGTTACCGTTCTCAACATATCACTTACCCTTATATGCTTTCATGGTATAGACAATGCCACCTGCAACACTTAAAAACAGAACGACTGCAACCATTGCTTTAGTTCGTCCAGACTCGCCACCAGTGGCTGAGTTTTCTATTTTAGTTAATGCTGTATCGAGCATACCGCTTGCAAAGTTCATTGTTTCTTTTGCGTTCGATGCGGACTGCATAGCTAAATCACTAAGATTGTCATTGGTTGAGCTAACAACGTCTAAGGCGTTTTTATTGGATTCTACAATGCCATCAATAGAGCTTTTATTGATATTCTCCATTGCTTCAAGCGCGTTATTAATCGCTGAACCTGCCGCATTGATAGCTCCGTGGTCGGTTACTGTGGTGTTGATTGTCGAGTTATTAACGCCAGAAATCACCGTCCCTGTGTTATCGCCTGAAACGCCAACACTGCCAGAGGTATTTGTATTCTCTGTATAATTTGAGGTTGAGCTTTTAGAATCACCGCCCATTTTTTTATAACTCCATAATTAAAACAAATTCACCATCATTGCGATGCTCAACAACTTGAAAAGGCAAACCGTGTTTATTCAAAAATCTGCATTCGCCTTTACGCTTTGTGTGTATTCGTATTGTGGCAAAACCTTTTAATTTTGCTTTTTTGGCTATCAGTTTTGCGCTTTCGCATAACAACCAACGTCCATAAAACCCAACAACAACAAGCTCCGAGTATTCAGCCCTAAGTAGACATATTGAATAATCATTTATACAGTAAATATGCTCTAGGCCTTGAGCTACTCGTTGCCTCGCTGTTTCCGTATATTCATTTAAAACAGGTTCAAGCCCATGACAGGCTCGACCCCATAAAATACGTTTAAAGGGATTAACGCTTGCGACCACGTCCGTTACCTTTCAGTAAGAACACGGCAAGCAATACGACACCGCCAACAATCGCCCATGTAGGCACACCGTTATTGCTGCCCATATTTACCGCACCGCCAGTAAAGCCGCTGTTATTGGTTGTAGTACTGGTATTTGCTGATGGACCACCGCCACCGAAATCAATACCACCTGCACCGCCAGACATGCCGCCACCGCCTAGTGCTCCCATTGCTGTACCAATCATGCTCTAACCGCCTTTTTTTGATTTGGTATAAATGACATAGCCACCAATACAAACTACAGCCAATACCGCGAACTTTAACGAGGCGTTACCTGTTTGCTCTACTGCGTCACCTGTTTGGTCTATGGCAACCGCGCCACTTAATAACACGGCTGCACCACCAATAAGTATTGGTAACATGCTATTTCCCCTTAACCAGAAAATAGCCCAGACCAAGCACAAGCAAACCACCCACACCGTAAAAAATCATTTTCTTTGTATTCTCACCAATAGGTGCTGAATCATTTTGATTTTTATCTACTGCGTTCTGTGTACCGCTTACGCTATCAACCGCGCCTGTCACTTTATCGGACGTACCTGTTACTTTGTCGGCAACACTACCAATACTGTCAACAATTGAGCCGACGGTATCAGAGACACCACCGACTACTGAATTAATGCCGTCCATAATTGAACCAAACATAATTCACCCCTTATTTTGTTTGGAAAATCTCAGGGCGTACGACTTCGGTCGATTCAATAAGAATAGGGATATTCGGAACGCCTTTTGAACAGGTAACACGGAATTTCAGCTCATTAACGTGTGCTGTTGGGAACGCATAACCTGCAACAAAACCGCGCGCGATTGGGTCGAATGTATACACACCGTCTACTGGTGCGCGTTCATTTCGACGTAGTTCGTAGTTGTTTACGTCTAGCGGTGCTTTGAACTCTTCAACGTAATCACGTTTAATTTCAAGCTCCGTTACTGCGTCCGATTGGAAGTGCATACGACGAACAAAACGCCAAGGCGCATTTATTAGATTATCGAAATCATTCTCACCTGTTGCGCCTGCTTGCATTGACTGGTAGGTCAAACGAGGCAAGAACACACGCGCTGAAATCGCATCACTTACGATTGCCCATAGTTCAATTTGTGGGGCGGTTTGACCGTCAACGGCTGCACCGATTGAAATTTCAAGCAAGATTGAATCGTTACGCTCAGTAACTAATGCACTGTTAATCACGCCGCCTGCTTCACGTAGTGAAATGTCAGAAAATGGGATCACAAAATTACCAGCAACAACTGGTTCGCCTTTATAGCTTTGTAAGAAAACTAAATCTGTACCCGTTGGGTTATAAATAGCTTCTTGGTTTAGCGTTAGTTTAACTTCTTTAAGTTGTGCTGCTGTTAGGTTGGTTTTAATGAGAATTGACTCATAAGTTAAACCAGTAGGAACAATCAAAGAGGCCACGCCATTAAACGTAATACCTGACATTGATGTCATTTTTTTAAGACGTGCGTTAATAGCCATATTAATCATCCAAACCAAGTGGATGACGAACAGACTCAAGCGCACCAACGTTATGAACCGCGTAAATTACTGCAAAGGTTAAACCTACAGCGACACCGATAGTTTTCCAGTCTAGTTTTTTCAATTTATATACTCAGTTGTTTTTAAGGAGTACATACTTTAATGACTGGATACTATATCCACGCAAGCAAAAAAAACGCCCGATACCTTTAGGTATCGAGCGTCTTAAATTGTGATTTAGTTCACATTTATTTAATGGGTAAACTTACTTTTTCTTAGCGAATTTCAGTTTTCCTTTTACATAGTTGTCTCTGAGTCCGGGCTTTTTATATATATATTCAAACTGAACCAGTGAATCTATGTCTTTAAATGGTATTCCTGTAGCCGTTGCCAAGTATAAAGAATCGTTTGAAGATTCCTGTACCCCAATCCATTTATAGGCACTGTTTGACAGTACGGTTTTAGGTACTTCTTGCCCACGTTGAAATAGAGTAGAGATCACAAAACCAAATTTACGGCCTACACTCATTAAGTTACCAAAATAACTAAAGGCTTTACCACTGTTTGAGAATTGCGCTACCTCTTCAATGACAACGTGTAATTGTTTTTTATGCTTACCGTCACCAAGTGCCCACGCCACACCACAAAAATTATTAAACTCGTCGCGGTTTGGCACATCAGGATTAAAGGCAATTTTAAACGGTGCGCTACTTCTACGCGCAACGACTGCCGCACGATAGAAATCACCTATTTTTTTATAAACATCAACTTTCTTTCCCTTAAAACCATCGACATAATCACCGTAGGCATCAAAGAAAATTACTTGGTCTGTGGCTTTAATTCTAGGCATCATTTTTAATGCACTGGTTTTACCGCCCTCAGACGCAGCCACATAATAACAGTGTTCGTTGTTGTGGCTGTTGTTTGCGTTTATAGGCTTAGGAAATACGATATTAAGCGGCTTTTTGCTCACTCTCAGCCCCTTGACCGTCATTCGCTGCCACTTCTTTAGCTTTAGCTATTAATTGCTCCTGAATGGCTATGTGCTGCTGATATAAGCCATATCCAATGCCTGCAATCACCATACCTAGTTCTATTTCTTCAGACCATTTATCTAAAAACTCAGGTGTACCCACATCGTATTTATTAAGAACAGGGACTAGCTTTTCAGCTAAAGCGTCGCCTGCTTCATCTGGTAATTTTAGATATGGATTTTTAGCTACTTTTTTCGCTATTAACTCAAAGCCTTTTAAGAACACATTAGATACAAACTTGACGCCCTCGGCATCAATATCAGAGCTAGGTACTTCGCTTTGAATTGGTGCGGTTTCAGTCTCAGATTCTAATGAGTCTAGTTGCATAGCAAGTTGTTCTTCGTCGGTGGATAAATCCCAGTCTGCCGTTGTTGGATTAACTTCGCTCATCGTAGTACCCCCGATACCTTAACGCCTGTAATTAGAGTGATACCGATAACTAAACCAATAGCTAAATTTTTAAGTAAAGTATTTGATTGTTCTTTATCAGCAATTTCTTGCTTAGTTTCGACTTCGCCCGATACCATTTTTATATCACTTGGTATGGCATCAATGACGACATCAGATACTATATCTAGGGTATCCGATACTACTTCAATAATTTCTTCAACTTGTTGTATTTCCAGTTCTTCTTTAGTCGATACCATATTTTTAATGATATAAGCTTGTCTAGGCGGCTTGCTGCTTTGGTCTGTTCCGCACGTATCACAAACAATATATAGTTTATTTTTACGTTTACCTTCTGCTTCAAATACGGTTGATGTATTTGAACACACGCTACACTTGATAAAACCTTTTTCAATTGGCATTAGATAACCCCTTTAATTGTTTAATTTCTTGTTTTAGTTCTGTAATTTCTTTTGCTACAGATTCATTAAAAATCATTTGTTGATATGCCAAACCCTCTACAGGCTCTAGCTGTTGTGCTGCAACTTTGAATACAAAACTTTTAAGCATTTCAAGCCGTGTTTGTTTTAGTGTTTCAAAGCGTGAACGCATTTCTAGTAATAGCTCTTTCATCTAGTGTATTGCTCCCTCTAGATAACTGATTTTAAGATCTTGCCAATAACTTATTTCTTCTTCGCTTACTTCTTTCATTTGTGGTGAGTTATTCAGAACGTCACGCCAGTAAGCGCGTTTTTCTAAAAATCGTTGGTAATGGTCGCTGTAATAATCATTTGCTTCTTGTTTTATATCGCTGCAATCAACATCACGGCACACCATTGACCAACCGCGTGCGCCAGCTGCCCAAAAAAGAAAATCATCCATTCGCTCTTTTGCGTTTTCGCCATCAATCGCAAAGGAAAATCTATTCTTGGTTGATGCGTGTATTTGTTTTGATTTCATTTGTTGTGAAATTGACTTTGCAGCGTGCTCTAGGCGAATAATTCGACCCTGTAATTTATTTAAATGATCACTTGGTTTATTTGCTTTGATAGCAATTGATTTTGCTGTGATTGTTTGCTCTTTTTGTTTATTGATACGAGATAAAGAACGCTGCAGTGGTTTTTTCCATTGTTCCAATTTATAACCAAGCTCTTTAATGATTGCGGTAATGTTATCGGCCTCGAACGTGGCGAGAGTTTCCCATGCAGGAGCGCGAGAGCATTTAGATATGTTATATCTATTTCCTTTAATCAAACCTTGTTCAGCGTTTGCCCCTTTAGCTGCGTAACCAATCGCTTTAATTAAATAACTGCTTGCTGCTTTTGGGTGGCGAATACGTTCAATGTGAGCAATGCCATGCCCCCATAGGTTTTCTAGGCGTTTCGCCCATTCTTGGAAATACTCAGGCTCAACCGTCCATCTCATAATTAAATGAACGTGTGGATTTGGCTCGCCATTTTCATTTGGTGGACATTCGGCAACCCATAAATAATGAAAATCTGCTTTTTCTCTATCAGGGCCAAATTGTGATGATTTTGCTTTGTAATGAGCTGATATTTTTTCACCTTCGCTTGTTGCCCAACCGCGCTGATACATTTTTTTTGCACCACTCAGGAAGCGAGAAACCTCTTTTCCCATCGTAGTATCAATGCTTTTAATTACCTGAAAAGGTTGATTAGGTAATTGAGTGTATGGGGCATCTTTTGCGTAAACGATTTGACCGCAGTCGCGTTTAAACTCAACAGGAGAGTGTGGGCCGTTTTCATCATCGCCTAATGTCATACCGCCAAAAATGGCAAGTCGTTGCGCTTCGTTAAACGTTAAAGTAATGAACGCTGAAAACCCATCATGACATTGAGCAACATAAGCCCCAGACTCAAAAACCTTACTTACTGAACTAGGTGTTAATTTTTCAGTGAATCGTGTTCCTGTATTTGCATCGGGTGCATTACTTGAGGGTGTTTGTGTCACAAGTTGAGCGCGATATTGTCCTGACCACTCACGTTTTTGGATTTGTAACGAAACAGGCGACAGTTTTAATTCAAATGGCGGTATTTTTTCATGTTTTAGCGGTAATACACGCGCCTTGGATTGCTCTGTAGTCGAGTACATCACATCAAAATCTTCATGGCCCATGCGAGTATCTAATTCAATAGTACGTCCAATAGGGTTAGCGATAGTGCGCAATGCTGACTGTATTTTCGTTAATCTGTGAGGGTTTTTATCGTGGCCGACTTTTGCGCCCTTGGACAAGCCTATGTCTTTCTGCGCAAGCGCAGCCGCTTCGCGGTTGTGTTTGGTCGCTAAATAATGCAGTTGCTCTTCACGACGGTGTTTTAGGTTCTCACTTTCAGCCCATTGCTGAAAATTAGAACCTAAAAAACCCGCTTCATAGCAGGCATTTTATTTTTGGATTTCGTCTAGAGGCCGGAGAATGCCGGCTACATGTATTAGGGTTTCAGTTTTCATTGTTCGACTGTCTCTGATTCTTTACCGCATTCAACTACGCTCATTAGAGCAAGTGACAATCCCAGTGAATACTGTACATGTGCCACAACTACATCATCACGGTATAACATTATTGAAGGTGATTTATGTTCACGGCTTACTTCATAACGGCTGAAATAAATTCCGTGTCCGCCTACTTCTATAACAAACCCATAATCAAACGTGTGTTTTCTAACTGTGATTTTCATTTTTCCCAACTCTCCAAACATTGTGAATCAGTGCATACATAGGTTAATGGTTTCGGTTGTTTCTTTTGCTTTGGTTGAAAGCCGTATTTTTCTCTTAGATTTCTTACGATATTCAGAGAATTTTCTCGACGTTCACGGCTTGGGTTTTCCATGCCTGCCATAGTAGGACAGGGCATATGAATTAAATCACTCACCATCTTCGTATAACTCGGACAGTTTGAACTGGTGCGATTGCATGCGTTCATGAAGTTCAACCATATCGACATAACGCTTATTACCATCACTTGGTAGTTCTGGAATTGTGCCCATGTCCATTAATCGCAAGACTCTATCGCGCCCGACACAGTGTGTTTTTGCAAAAGTGCTCACGTCCAAAAATAACGCGGGTAATGCAAGCATGTGATACTCTCCAAGGTTTATGGAAACGGCTTTTTATGGCTGTTTATTGGTGTGCGGGAAATCCCGTAGTTGTAATCTACTGGAAAACCAGTAGTGGAGTCAAGCATGGAAATAGGAAAAAAAATCAAAGCTGTACGTATTGCTGAAAAGTTAACGCAGATACAGATGGCGCAACTTGTTGATATATCAGTAGGTTCTTTGAGGGATTGGGAGCAAGGAAGAGGTATTCCAAGGTCTGATTATTTCACTGAAATTGCAACTCATGAGCAGTTCAAGAAGTATGCTTACTGGCTTACAACTGATAAAACGATCCCTGAATCTGGTCAAATTGCGCCGGATTTTTCTATCCTATTAGATCTCGGCATTGCAGAAAGCGACACGGAAGGCAAGAAACGTGCTTAACATCTTGTTTACTAAAGTTTTATAGATGGGGTGTCCTATGATTTTACATAGTGAGCAAGGTTATTCGAGCAATTATGCCCCTGAACATTTTTTTGCTTTAAAGCGTGAAGCTATTCAGCTAGATAAACGATTAAAACTTCAGTTACAACGTGAAAATATAGGTAGGGACGAACGAACGTTAGATCAACTTATTGACGTTTGGCATCGGTTGCATGGCAAGACTCTAAAAGACCATATTCGTTTACGTAAATTACTTTATCGAATGTCTGAAAGGTTAGGCAATCCGATTGCTTGTGATTTTAGTGCGCATGACTTCTCGGCCTATCGTGAGGAAAGAACCAAAGAGATAAGCACAACCACAGTAAACCGTGAGCACAGTTATTTAAGAGCTATGTTTAATGAGTTGGAAAGGTTAGGTGTAATTAGTTTCCCTAATCCGTTATTGAAAATTCGCCAGTTCAGAGAACGGGACGGTGAGCTATGCTATTTGTCGCATGATGAGATCAATCAATTATTGAATGCGTGTAATAAATCAACGAATCGCTCGTTAATTCATATAGTAAAAATATGCCTGGCAACAGGATCACGATGGAATGAAGCGGAAAGTTTAAAACCGTCACAAATTAGAGATGGGAAAATAACTTTCTTAAACACTAAGTCGGGTAAAAATAGAAGCGTACCAGTTCAGCCATGGCTTTTTGATGAACTGAGTAACGTTAGGCCAGTGAGTGATAGAAAATTATTTTTTAGCAGCCTTTCTGCATTTAGAAAAGCGGTTGCTAGAGCTGATTTGAATTTACCTAAAGGACAAATGACTCATATATTACGGCATACATTTGCAAGCCATTACGTTATGAATGGCGGGAATATCGTTAAATTAAAAGAGACGCTAGGCCATAGTGAAATTACCACAACAATGCGCTATGCCCATCTTGCCCCTGACCATTTAGAAGAGGCGTTAGAACTTAATCCACTCAATCACCATAAAACGTTGATAAGCTAGTGAAAAATGGTAAAGGGTGATTTTTTGTTATATTAAATAGTTGTTTTTATAACTATTTTAGTGGTTTTCCAAATCCGCGTGTTGGGAGTTCGAATCTCTCCACCCCTGCCATATTAAAGAAGGCTCATATCGAAAGATATGAGCCTTTTTGCTGTTTATAGTTTGAGAAAAGAGCCGCAAATTCCCCCGCCATAAATCTCTCTTACTTACCAACAATGAGTATCTCCTCCTGAACCAACTCCTGCTGCATTAAGGTTCAATATCCCACAAACGTCTTTATCTTGTCCTAAATTACCCTGTGGAGTGGCTGATAGGATGTAGGTGTTGACCCTTGATCCTGTGAGGTCATAAGATAAATGGTATCTTTTATTATCTTATCAATGTCACACACACTATCGATTAAACAAGAACCTATTTCTTTATTGATAACTAATTCTAGCAAAGCTTTATATCGATCTTTTGCCGTTGCTTCTGCTCTTGTTGAATATAAACTTTCAATATGAAGTTGGGTCTTGGTTAATGCGGACATCGCTTCCATACGATGACTTTTTAATACGTGTGACATGTAATTAGGATAAGCAACCGTTGCTAAAATAGAAATTATGGCAACAACGATAAGTAATTCGACCAATGTCACGCCATGATGAAACTTGAGTGCTTTTGATATACTGAAAATTCGAATCATTCCGATAACTCATTGAAAGATAATATAACTAGTTTTAAACAGTGCTACTCTTCCTAGCAAGATGAAAATTCCAAATCGGAATGTTGCAAAGGAAATTGCGAAATGCCTCGCGGCTTTACTTTACTTGAATTACTTATCACTATTATTGTACTTGCCACTTTGTTGATGTCAGCGGTGCCGAGTTTTTCTTATCTTCTTGAACAGCAAAAAATAAAACGCCTATCAGGTGATCTAGAAGGTTTTTTAATTCAAGCAAAGTCAGAATCAGTACTGCAAAATAAAGCCCTTAAGATTTTTTACATAAAGGAATCGAATGATTGGATACTCTCTCTTAACCCTGAGGACAGTTCATTAACAACGATTTCTGAAGCTCAAATGTCTTCTATTACTTATTTACATTCAACAAATTACCCTCAGTTATTTATCTCCTCAAATATGTCATCGCTTGTATTGAACCCTGTTAGAGCCACTCCTCATATGCCAGCCAGTTTTTTGCTTTATAAAGATAGAAGTAAAAAATTGAAACTATTAATTCACCATATTACGGGGCGGATCAGAATATGTGCTGAAGGGGAGGATCACTATGGTTATAAGAAGTGCTAGACAAAAACAATGTGGAATTTCTTTGATTGAGTTACTTGTCGCTTCTACTATCGGGATCATAGTGTTAACGCTTATTGGAAGTATCTATTTAAAGGGACAAAATCTATATGCAGATAGAAGTCAGAACCTTCTACTAATTCAAGAGCTTAATGATGCATTGCGCTTTATAAAAGAAGAGAGTCATCGAGCTGGCTTCAATGGAAATAGTCACTATTCAGCGGTGCTTTCTGGAGCAAATAATGTTATACACGTTTCAGGTGAGCAATTAAGTTATGTTTATAAAACGTCGGAGTTACCTGATAAATGGCGAGGTATAAGCATAAAGTATGCGTCTGATACATTAAAAATATGTACTAAATCTAACTTGTCATCGATACCCGATATTCATTTTTGTACTCGTTTTTATTCTTTATTAGATACAGATATTATGACGATGACGGATTTTACACTTGTTCAAACCTCTCTTAATCGCTCGGTAAGTTCTGCTTATTTATCCATATCTGTAACCGTAAAGCTTAAAAATACCTCTCATCAACACTCCTCTCAAATTAAGCTTAAGCAGAGGAACTGGCAATGATAACAAAACAACAAGGTGCAATTACTTTACTTGTATCGAGTGTTATTTTAATGGCTTCTTTAATACTTTCCTTAGCAAGTTATAAGCATATTTTTTATCAAATAAAACGGGCGCAAAATGAAATTGAAGCGAGA
>NZ_JARDAK010000034.1:0-11179 GCF_056470645.1 Pseudoalteromonas sp. TP27
GTTCTTTTTAATGCTTGGCTTTATGTATGCTTTAATTAAATTTATAATTCAAGCATACAAATTACGTGCATAAAAAGTAATGGATACAAATTTTAGTGGAACTTAATATGACATTTTTAAAAAATGTAAAGCAACAAGCGGCGACTAAAACGCCTTCTGAATTAGAGCGTTTATGGCAGCGAATTGAAAAACATACTAAGCGTAACGCAAACTTTGATATTAAAAAGCAGATCCTGTTTTCTCAATTTCAAGAACAAGTAGAGCACCATGAGCAAATTCAAGCTCAAATGATTGCAGAACAAATTATTCATTTTAGTAAGTTTATCCAACGTAAAAGCTTAACTATTGAACAGCGTAATGAACTTGTGGATTGGATAAATGAAGATTTAGATTATTTGTCAGAACATCCATTCATTGGCGAGTTGAATGTTGAGGAAGTGTCTCAAGTTTTTCAATCTTACCTAAATAAGTATAACCAAGATACGGTTAGTACAATCCCTTCTTCAGAGTTAAACATATTACGTAATATGTTACAGCAAGATTTCCCCGGTTTAGAATTAACAGATGACGAACTGAGAGAAATAACAGCTGATCCTTCATTGCTTTATAAGCACCTTGACGAGCAAGGTTTTGGTGAGGAGAAAGATGATGAAGCGTTTAGTGCAGATAATATGCACTATGAACAAGATGAAGATTGGGATGACTTTTTTGACCAACACGAGCGATTTGATCGCGATGAAATTAAACAACAAAAAAACAACTCAAAATTAGAAAAGTTATTTAAAGGCTCGCAGCTAAACAAAATGTATAAACGTTTAGCATCTAAGTTGCATCCAGATAAAGAATCTGATCTTGCAAAAAAAGCAGAAAAACACGAACTAATGCAACAGTTAGTACAAGCTCGAAAAGAGAAAGACGGTTTTACTTTATTACAACTTTACATAAGCCATTTTGACGACGATGTCGATTTTGACGAAGAAACCAAAGCAAACTTAATTCCGTTACTGCAAAATAAAATAATCGAGCTAAATGAACAGCATCGGCAACAAAAAGAAAGTAATGACCAATATACAATTGTGTGGCGTAAGTTTAATGGTCGTAGTAAAGCGCAAATTAAAGATAATTTTGTAAACCATTTAGCGGCGCTGAATAATGAATGTGATGAAATTGCTAAACGTTTAGAGTATTGCACTACGGTTAAATCACTTAAAGAAGAGCTTAACAACCGAATTATGAATAAACGTCATATGCCCATGTCTTTAGAGGCGGCTCTGGAAAACATGTTCAATTTTTGATGAATTAACAGTGACGCCAGCCTAAGTTTTTTCATTAAGTTAGAATGGCTGTCCTGTTTAGCTGTTTCTTTACGCTGCGGCAACTGTATTGCCTTGTTCATAATGTAGAAAAGCTGCAAAACGCGATGTATTAAGCAAGATAAGCCCTTAGTTCCTCAATAAAGTCACTCAAACACTAGGGTCTGTTGAACTTTCAAGGTTAAATTTGCAGCAGTCTGTTTGGTATTTAGGCAAGGCAGAGCCTATACAGTGTGGTTATTCCCCATAAATAGGCGATAACGTAGCATTAATGCCAAACAGGCGCTGCCCAAAGGGTTCTTCCTAGGGGCTATTTACTCTTTGTTGCTCGGTTCTTACTTAGCCCACTAGGTTACAAACCTCGCGCCGCGATTAAATAGCCCCTAGTTTGAACAAATTTTAATCCGCAAAGATCAACGGACCCTAGGGCGTGTTGACCTTTCGTGGGTTAATTTGCAGCAGTCTGTTTGGTATTTAGGCCAGGCAGAGTCTATGTAGTGTGGTTATTCCCCATGAATAGGCGATAACGCCGCATAAATTCCAAACATGCGCTGCCCTTTGGGTTCTTTCTAGGGACGATCAACTCTTTGTTGCTCGGTTTTTACTTAGCCCACTAGGTTACAAACCTCGCGCCGCGATTTAATCGCCCCTAGATTGAACAAATTTCAATCCAAAAAGATCAACACGCCCTAGTGTTCCCTTCTAAAATACTAATCAAAACAACATTAAAACTCCCTTTTATATCCCACGTAAAATACAGTAAACGATTGAACCAAAATATGAACTCGGCTATGGTTTATTTACCAATAAAAATAAATAAAAAACGAGTTAACCTGCTGCTTGTTAGCTGTTTCGAGGGATTGCATGTTTTTTTTGAGTAAATTATTTTGTTGGGAGCGAGGTAGGCAAAAGTCAGGCTACGATAAAATGTTGATTTGTGGTGCTACGTGGCCAATTAAATTTGATACATATTTGCTTAAATTCCCACAAGGAAGTGAAATAGCACCACACACAGACAAAGTTGAATCTGGTAAACACTATCGGTTGAATATAGTGCTTAAAAAAGCAGATTTGGGTGGTGAGTTTATTTGCAGTAATCCGATATTTGAAACAAAGCGAATTAAGCTATTCCGCCCTGATGTAAGTGAGCATCAGGTGTCAAAAGTTATAAAAGGTAATAGATATTTACTCAGTATTGGGTGGATAAGAAGGAGCTCTAAATGCTAGATTTAAGACCTAATTGTGAATGTTGTGATAAGAATCTACCTGTACAGTCCACTGAGGCTTTTATTTGTTCTTTTGAATGCACGTTTTGTTCTAGCTGTGCTCAAGCGCTGTTAAATAACGTGTGCCCAAACTGCTCAGGTAATTTGGTGCAGCGGCCAATTCGCCCTTTGGCTGCACTAAAAAATTACCCAGCATCGACTAAACGGGTATTAAAAGAAAGTGGTTGTGCGCCAAACACATAAAAACATAAAGTATAATAATTACATTTTCTGGGTATGGAGCTCTGATGAGAAAACCCTTTGAATTTACCGTTAAGTCAATCGAAGTTAAAATAATTAACTCTTGGTTTAGTGGTGCTAAATTATATGTAAATGGTAACTTACGAGATACTGCCAGAACTTTGTTCGCTTTTAGGAATAATACTTTACTATCTGCAAATTTAGGTGAGTTGGGTGTTCTAGAAATCAAGCCATTATCGGGTTTAATTACCGTTGAAATGGATGCATATTTGGTCAATGATACAAATATTCAGCATGTATATAGCTCACATAAACGCCTTAGCCTAAAAGAGCAAAGGGCAGCTCGATAAAGCTACTTTAAATAACGTATATTCCTGTGTTTTCCTGCATTTACCTGCCTTCAGTAATAACCTCCAAATGACTTTGAGGAGGTTTAAGCCCCTAAGCATACCAAGTTAATATACTTGGTTTACTCAATTACCTTAAAATCACTCACACTCTTTCACATAAAGTAAAAGCGCGCTGTACATTACACTGAGTGCCTTTGTTACATCGCTGTCGATAACCGCTTCTGCTGGGTGATGGCTTATACCGCCTGGGCTGCGTATAAATAACATGCCAACGGGGCATATAGGAGCGATTGCCATTGCATCGTGCCCAGCGCCTGAGGCAAGTGAAGGCGATGCTTGGTTATTGAGTTTACATGCGCTTGAAAACAAATGCTGAATAGTGGTGTCGCACGCTACGGCATCGGCGGCATGCGTCCATTGCCAATCAAGCGTTAAACTGCGTTTGCTTGCTATAGATTGTGCACTGCTTTGTATGGCGCTTAGTAAATTAGCGAGATCGGTGTCGCTTTGTGCACGTGCGTCTAGGCTTATGGTTGTTTTGCCTGCAATCACGTTTGTAGCCCCAGGGCGAGACTGTATTTGCCCTACGGTGGCTACTTCGCCATTACTCGCACTTTTTGCTAGTTTTTCAATTTCGGTTACTAATTCAGCGCAGCCTGCTAGTGAATCCTGACGTAAATTCATAGGGGTTGTACCCGCATGACCGCTTTGGCCTGTTAGGGTAAGCATGGCGCGTTTTGCCCCTGCAATAGCCGTTACAACGCCTAACGCCTGATTAACCGATTCGAGTGCAGGACCTTGTTCAATATGAGTTTCCCAGTAACCTAGTAATTCGTTTTTGTTTAGTGCGGCCTTTGCGTAGTCGTTAGGGTTTAGGCCAAAGTCGAGCATGGCTTGGCGCATAGTTATGCCGTTTGTGTCTTCAATGTTTAGCCACTGTGGATCAAATTCGTTAGCGAGGGCTTTTGAGCCAATTAAAGTTGTGGCAAATCGGGTGCCTTCTTCATCGCAAAAGCCCACTACATCTAAATGAAAGGGCAGGTCGAGCTTTAACTTATGTGCAAGCGCTGCAATTTCTATCCCCAGCAGTACACCTAAAATACCATCAAACGCTCCTGCGTTTGGTACTGTGTCGAGGTGCGATCCTATAATTAAACGTTTAGCATGTGGGTTTGATGATTTTAGTCGCCCCCAAAGGTTGCCCACTTCGTCTTGCCACGATTGCATGCCTGCCTCAACCATCCACGATGCAGTAACAGCGTTACACTCTTTGTGCTCTTTTGATAAGTACACGCGGTGAATACCGCCTTGCATTTGCGATAGTGCGCTGAGGGTTTTACAGCGAGATAAAGCGCGTGTTGCGTATTCATCAGCAAGTTCTTTGTCTAATAAAGGGCTGTGTTGTGGGCTTACAATCGTCATGCTAAATCCTTTTTTTATTTATAGTGAGCAAGGGCGGCAATGGCGGCTTCGCCTTTAGGACCTTTATAGCCGTTGGCATGTAAGCAGGCATCTAGGCTTGCCAATGTTTGTAATACGGCATCTTTACGGGCGTTGTAACCCATGGTGCCAATACGCCAAATTTTGCCATGCAGCGGGCCAAACGAGGTGCCAATTTCTATTCCAAAATCGGTTAGCATTTGTCCGCGTACGTGATCGGCATTAATGCCCTCGGGTATATAAACACCCAGTACGTTGTTCATTTTATGTGTTAAATCGCCAAATACATTTAAGCCGAGCGCTTGAATGCCTGTTAGCATGGCATCGCCATGTAATTTGTGGCGCGCTACGCAGTTATCCACGCCTTCTTCAATTACTATACGGGCGCATTCTGAGGCGCAGTACAGCATGCTGGTGGCTTCGGTATGATGATTTAGGCGCTCCTCTCCCCAGTAATTCATGATCATACCTAAATCAAAATAGTTAGAGCGCACAAAGGGCTCTGTGCCGTCGATATGATCGGCCGTGCGAATACCTGCCTCTACCTTTTTACGTTTTTGGATCCACTCGGCGCATTTGTCGCTCAGTGTCAATGGCGCTGACCCAGAAGGTCCGCCTAAACATTTTTGCAGGCCAACCGAAAGTGCATCGAGTTTCCATTCATCGACAGGAAGTTCGTTACCCACAATAGATGCGGTGGCATCACAATAAAATAGTACATCGTGCTTTTGGCAAATATCGCCAATATGCTCAAGAGGTTGGTTCATGGTGGTGGATGTATCGCCTTGTACCATAGCAAGTACATGGGGTTTTACATCAACAATGGCTTTTTCGATTTGTTCTGGCGTAAACACTTCGCCCCACGGTACGTCTATTGTGTGCACCTTTGCGCCAACGCGTTCTGCTATTTCAGCAAGTAGGTGACCAAAGCGCCCCATAATTGGTACTAGTACTTTATCGCCTGGGCGTAAAATTGAGCATAATACGGCTTCAATACCCGCGCGCGATGTGCCATCTATTAGCATGGTCCATTCGTTTTTAGTTTTAAAAATTTCGCGGTAACGCGCCATGGTTTCGTTCATAAAACCGGTCATTACTGGGTCGTATTGACCGATAAGCTGCGCCGACATAGCACGTAAAACACGAGGATCTGCATTAATTGGACCTGGTCCCATTAATAAACGCTGTGGTGGGTTTAAGGTTTGAACTTGCGTGTTAATAAACATATTTTAGGCTCCCAGAGTCTGAATGAGCATGCGAATGCCAGTTATCATTAAGACAACGGCAAAAGCGCGTTTTAGTTGTTTTTGATCCAGTTTGCTACCAATTTTTACCCCAATAGGCGCAAATAAAATAGTCAGCGGAATAATAAGAAAAAAGGCAGGGAGGTTAACTAACCCCCAAGTACCTAGGGGAGCATCGGTTGGCGTTGTGCCAATACTTAATAAGGTAATAACACCTGGTAGCGCAATCAATAAACCAAAAACGGCCGCAGTTCCTACTGCAACATGGGCGCGTACATTAAATGCGTTTAGCATAGGTACGCCAATAGTACCGCCACCTATGCCAATCATTACCGACAAACCACCTACAATACTTGCCATAACGCCTTGACCAAATTTACCTGGCAGTTGTTTTACAAGCGCGGGTGCGCCGGCTCTAAATAACATGTTTAAACTGACTAAAATAGCAATGCAGGCAAACATGAGCACTAATGCGTTACCGCGAACGGTATGAGCAATAATACTACCGACTACCGCCATAACTAATATAAACGGTGCCCAGTATTTTATTAGCGCAAGGTCAATATTTCCTTTGCTATGATGCGATCGAATAGATGAAAGCGAAGTAGGTACTATGGTTGCAAGTGATGTGGCGGTGGCTATCATCATTGCCGACTCTGGGCTTACGCCAAAACCTTGCAGTAAAAAATACAGCACAGGTACGATTACAATACCGCCGCCTACACCAAAAAGTCCTGCTAAAATTCCGGCAAAAATTCCGGTTGCTATTAAGGCCGCTACTATTGGCCATTGGTTTATTATTTCTGACATTGTGTTCCTGCTGTAGTTACTGTTGCACGTCCATCTGAACGAGGATCTGTTGCAGCTTCAAGGCTTGTAGGTGTATCTAAAATAGCCCCAGCGTGCCCCATCATTTCGTTATTATTATCAACGCTTACCCAATCGTGGTCACGTTGATTTAATTCATGTTCTATATGAAAAACTAACTCTTTTTCAATTTTTAAATTTGTACTTGTATCGCCCCATGTGCGTCCAAGTAACCAACGAGGGGCGCTAATCGCTTGTTTTATTGATTTATTTCGCCATGCGTAGCCTGCAAAAACAGCGGCTTGGGTTTGTGGTTGCCCTTCACCGCCCATTGTTCCGTAAGCAAGTCGACGACCATCGCTAAACTTTGCCAGTGCTGGGTTAAGTGTATGAGCGGGCTTTTTATTTGGAGCAAGGGCGTTGGTATCTTGATTGTTTAAACTAAAGCTTAAACCACGGTTATTCCACACAAAGCCGCCTTCACTCATTAATATTCCGCTGCCAAATTCCCAGTAAATGCTTTGAATAAAGCTGACTAATTGCCCGTTTTTATCTCTGGCTGCCATCCACACAGTATCGCCAGGCTCTGCGTTAAATGGCCATTTTTTGGCTTTGGCCATATCAATATTGTTAGCAAGTTCGCTTAAGCGATTATCGGTTAGTGCGTTTTTATAATCGTCTCCTAATGCTTCAGGGTCAGCCCAAAGGGTAGGGCGATGGGTAAAGCTTTGTTTAGTTGCCTCAACAATTAAATGTGTCCAGTCGGCATCGGTTTTAGCTAAATGCTTTAACTTATTTACGGCACCAATTATTTGTAGTGAATGCACGCCCTGTGTTGGCGCGGGTAAGTTGTAGCAATCAATACCACTGAGGTTTGCATTTAGCGCAGTAACTACCTCGGCTTTAGTATTTGCAATGTCACCTGCGGTAATTGAGCTGCCTGCTTTTGCTAAGTCGGCGGCAAATGAGTTGGCAAGTGCGCCTTCATAAAATGCGTTAAAGCCATGTTTTGCTAGGTATTCAAACGTTGCTGCAAGTTTAGGGTTTTTAAAATGTTGACCTGCTTGCAAGGGCTTGCCATTGGGTATGTAGAGGCTTTTAAACGCCTCATTGGTATTGTTAGCAGTGGCTAGTTTTTCGCAGCCTGCTTGCAAGCTTTTTGTAACTGTAAAGCCCTCGCGCGCAAGCTCAATAGCGGGTGCTAAAATTTGTGACAGTGGTAGTGCTGCGTGCTCATCTAGTTCAAGCGCCTTTTGCCAACCGCGAATTGTACCCGCTTGAGTCAGTGCGCTTAACCCGCCGCGCTCTGGTATTTGCGCGAGCGAGTTATAGGGCGTTGTATTAGTTGCTGCACGGCCGCAGGCGTCAATAGCGGTAGGCGTTTTTTGGTTTGGGTTATCGATAAGCCAAAAGCTGTCGCCACCAATTGAGTTCATATGTGGATATACAACGCTAATAGCAGCGGCAGCCGCTACCATAGCCTCGGTAGCTGTACCGCCTTGTTTTAGTATATTTATACCCGCTTCAGTGGCCGAAAAATGAGACGCGGTAAATGCAATGTTGTGTGTGGTCATGCCGGTGTGTCCTGTTTAAAGTGTGCAGCTAGGTGCTTAACGCAAGCAAGTAGGCTTTTATCGTTACCGTGGCTCATCATTAATGAAAAACCATACGGATGATCATTTGCTAAATCAGCCAGCGGTAAATGCACTTGCGCTGAGCCACTAAGCCCTGCAATTGCCGAAAGCGTAATAATTTGCATGCGTAAGGCGCTTGTGTCGGCGCCTAATTTAGGTGCGGTTGTGGGGGTGGTTGGCAAAAATAAACAGCTGTTTGTATTTAGGTTTTTAGCTATTAGTGTTTGCCATTGGGTTTGTACTTTTAGTGCTTCTTGTTCTTCTTGAACAGTTAGGGCAAGCGCCATATTAAAACGTGCCGCAATTGCTGGAGCAAACTGGGGAAGTTGCCCCGGCAATTGAAGCCAGTCTTTATGCGTTTTTGCGATTGCTCGCCCTTGCAGTACTCTAAAACTATCAGCAAGTTCATTTAATAAGCTGCTGTTAGGTAGTTCAAATTCTTTATGGTGCTTAAAATTAGGCTTGGTTTTTTCAAGCAATTGTTTAAGTGGGGCTTGTAAAACAGGGTCAACGAGTTCAAATAACGGCTCGCAAATAACTAAGGTATCAACGTTATTAATAGCTTGATTTGGTAGCAGTACATTACCTACATCGCTTAATAGCTCGGCGCTTTGGGTAAGCCAACCTATGGTATCAAAAGGCGGAGCCAACGGTATTAGGCCGTCTTTTTCAATCACGTTATGGCTTGGCCTTATGCCATATAAACCACAATAGCTGGCGGGTATTCTAATTGAGCCGCCGGTGTCGGTGCCTAAGCCAATATCAGCTAAGTTAGCAGCAACTGCAGCAGCAGACCCCATACTCGAACCACCGCAAGCATGCCCTTTTAATTTAGGATTTTGCGCAGCGCCATAATGTATATTATTACCCTCTAAGCTATAAGCCAGCTCGTCAGTATGGGTAAAGCCTATAAAGTTACAACCAGCGGTCATGAGCTTATTAACCGAGCTTGCCGTATTTTGAGCCGGTTTAGCTGTTTTAAACCAGTGTGGGTTGCCTGCGCTGTTACGCTCGCCCTTTACTGCAAATACATCTTTTACAGCTAAGCGATTGTTTGCAAGCACTCCAGAGTGGTTTGTTTGCCACAGGGTAGGACCGTGATTGCAAAATATACCTTTGTTGTTTTTTTTATCACTCATTTGCAGCTCATTATTATAAAACTGACCAAGTACTTACTTATTAAGTTAAGAGTGATTAAAAAGCGGGCTGGTTATTATTATTATGAATACCAATTTTATTAAAAACATGATCATTTTATCGGATTAAATAGCGCACTCACTGCGTCATTTTCTTCGCGTTATAATAGATCACTAATTTAATGCAATTGCTAAAGCTCCGCTTTTTAATCGGTAGTTTTGATTTTATAGTGCTTAGACTAAGCAAGAGGAATGCCATAAATTAAAATCCTGTCCAACTGGTCAGGATTTAGTGGGTTGTATGAGATTTGTAAGTGTGGGCTATAAAAATAGTGAGATTAAAATGAGCTAAAACAAACCAATTTGGTGCGCAGATGCACCAAGTTGGTCTTTATTTATATGGTTTTGAGTGCTAAATAAGGGGCGTTTTACTGATGATTAAACCGTTAATATCGGCGTAAACCCAATCGTTAGGTTCAATAGTAGTGCTAAGCATAGTAACTGCTTGGTTTTTATCACCAAAGCCGCGCTTTAAGGTACTACGCGGTGTAGAGCCTAGCGCCATTACAGGTAAGTTCATCGTGGCGAGTATTTCTATATCTCGGCAACAGCCATTTATTATTACGCCT
Organism: Pseudoalteromonas sp. TP27; assembly: GCF_056470645.1. Classification (NCBI taxonomy): domain Bacteria; kingdom Pseudomonadati; phylum Pseudomonadota; class Gammaproteobacteria; order Alteromonadales; family Pseudoalteromonadaceae; genus Pseudoalteromonas; species Pseudoalteromonas sp. TP27. The sequence continues at coordinate 10,020 of NZ_JARDAK010000034.1, forward strand.
TCCCAGCCATTATTTAGGGCACGCTCAGCCATAATATCGCCTATAAATGCAAAGCGTTTGCTCGCAAACCCGTTTATAACCAATACTTTACCTTCACCATTTTCATGCAATATATCGGCGGCAAAAGAGTTGTCTTCTGGGCAGGTAACGGTAACTACTTTGCCATAAAACGTGGTTTTTTTACCAAAGTGGTAAAGGCCGCTGTCTGCTACTTGCACGTTATCACGATGATCGTCAAATAAATCGGGTGTAGTAAAGGATGTCATGGGTTAAGTCTCACTTTGCTCAGGTATTTTAAGACCAATACCTTTTAAAATTATGTGGGCAATTGATTGCGTAATTTGTGCCACATCGGTTTCGTCGTACTCTAATTTGTTCATTACGAGTAAAACTTCAGCCTGAAAGTCGGCGTAATATTGCGTGGTAGACCAAATAGTAAAAAGCAAATGGTAGGGATCAACCTTATCCATTTTATCAGCGTCCATCCATGCTTGAAGTACATCAACCTTTTGTTTAACCCAAGGGCGGGTATTGGTTCTAAAGTAGTTTTGTAAATAGGGTGCACCGCGCAGTATTTCACTGGCAAATAAGCGAGATTGCATTGGCTGATTTACGGCCAGTATTACTTTGCTTTTAATATAGTTATAAAGCACGGTAGCTGGATCGTCGTTAATTGTGACGTTATCGAGCCCTAAGTTCCAATTAGCTATTATGCGGTCAATCACAGACTCGTACAGACCATCCTTACTTTTAAAGTAATACAAAATATTAGCTTTTGGCACCTGCGCTTCTTTAGCAACCATGCTCATACTTGCTCCGTCGTAACCTAATTGCGAAAACAATTGCTCGGCGGCATCTAAAATTAGTTTTTGGTTTTTCTCGCGTGTGACTTCTTTTTTATTTGGTTTTATTTGTGTGGTCATTATAAAGTTTGCGTGTTTAACGTATTGATTGATTGTAGCTTTGCTGACCAAAAGGTCAATTACTAAAAAGGGTGAATGCTAAAAACAAATGAGAGGTTTAAGCTATTAACTTTAGGGTCTGTTGAACTTTGCGGATTAAAATTTGTTCAAACTAGGGGCTATTTAATCGCGGCGCGAGATTTGTAACCTAGTGGGCTAAGTAAAAACCGAGCAACAAAGAGTAAGTAGCCCCTAGGA
>NZ_JARDAK010000035.1:0-11079 GCF_056470645.1 Pseudoalteromonas sp. TP27
TATTTGTGGTTCTCTAAGAAAGCCATTTTTAGTTAGATAAATTTGCCATAGTGACATTAGGGTTTACCCTAATGTCACAGGGTTAATTTTAGCCCTAAAATCATTTTGTCATCACCTTTTTGTCATGTAGTATTAGATCATTACTTTAATGACACCTAGGCTCAATTCATGTACATATTTGGCTATCTAAGAGCATCAACCAAAGAGCAAGATGCAAAAAGAGCACAAGACAGCTTAAAGTCTTTTGCGGAAGATAAAGGTGCTCGTATTGCTGGTTGGTATATTGAGAATGTTTCTGGCGCATCACTACAAAGACCTGAGTTAATGCGATTACTTAAAGATGCAGAAAAAGGCGACGCTATCCTTATTGAGCAAGTTGATCGCCTTTCTCGTCTTAATGATGAAGATTGGGAAACACTCAAAGCATTAATCAATAAAAAACAATTAAAAGTGATCAGCTTAGATTTGCCAACCAGCCACACAGTACTAATGAAACATCATAATGATGATTTTACATCAGCCATGTTCAGAGCCATCAATAATATGATGTTAGACATGCTGGCCGCTATTGCACGAAAAGATTACCAAGATAGACGAAGACGTCAGGTTCAAGGTATTGAAAGAGCCAAGATCGAAGGTTTTTACAGAGGCCGAAGACCAGATCTAGATATGCATGAAAAAATAATCCAACTTCGTGTACATAATCAGTTAAGTGTCAATGCAACAGCGAAGTTGGTAGGAGTATCGGCAAGAACCGTGATACGAATAGTTAAGATATACAATGAAGATCGAGTTTAGATATTCAACCTCATATCGTTATTTTAACAATCCGCATGTGACTAATTTCGCTCGGATTTAGGCGCATAACCATACTCTCTAGCAAATCGCTTCACTTCATGGATAGGACGATAGTGTTTAAACTCTTTATCAAAAGAGATTGAAAATAATCGAATGTACTCTTCATAAGATGTACCACTCTCTTTACTAGCAAGATCTGCTATATCTGCAACCTTGTGCATCACTGAATGGGATAACATTGATATTCTCCTTTTTAAAACCATTAAGCAAAGGCATAACCTTTTCTATATGACCGCAAAAATCCTGCCTGTTTCAGATCCATCAATACAAAATTAATGGTATCACGCCCTACCCCTTTAAATCTCTCACCAATCCCTCGTTGGCTTGGTTTTACTTCTTTTGCTAGTACCGCTTGCTTGATCTCCAGATAGACTTGCTCATTACATTTTAGATGGTCGTCACTGAATGCTTCCTCTTCATGACAATCAACCAACTCAGAAACGCAGTCGGTAAAATATTCATCATTCACTGCGCGTGACTGTGTAACCACTGCGCACGACTGCGTTTCAATTTCTAACTGCGTTTGGATAACGTCAGGCTGAATAAGCTCTAGCGCAGACGATTTCTCATGACTGCGCACAACTGCGTTCGAGTGCGCGTGACTGCGTTTCAGTGCGTTAGAAACAAACACTAACAACCAGCTCATTAATTCCAATGCAGCAGAGGTAATGTAACTAATAAGCAAACCAAACTTATCAAAGACGGTCGATTCACTCGGTAGAGTAGATTGACGTTGATAAAGATCATCGATACGAACTAAAAGAGGTTCAACTTTTTCTAGCGTTCTTTCAGATTTAGTAATGAGGTTTGCGTTTTGTTGTTTGGCCGCAAGAAGACGTAATTCGTCCACTTGGGTTGTGTATTCTTTAATTTGCTGAGAAACCGCTTGATAAGCAGTACTGTTTTTTTGACTGGCAACAACACCTTGCTCTAAAGCGGCCACCGATGCAGAAAACGAAACAGCACTTAATGTCATACTCAATACCAGAGCAAACAGCGCAGAAGCGTATTGTTTTTGTGAAAACAAAAACAGAACAAACAACGGTGTAGCGCATTTAGCGAAATCTAGCACAATGCCTAACGCTGTCATTAGTATAGGCTCACCCATAGCTAAACCTATGCCATACATGAATTGAGCCGTTAAAATTGCAGATAGAGAAGCCGTTGCGATAGATAGCACTATGCAAATAGGCTTTAAAATAGTAGAGTTCATTTGTGGTTATCTCATGGTAAGAAATAAGTTAGTCGCACTAAACCTCAAGGCACTTTCGACGGAATCTTGGGGTTTTTTTACACCTATACAATAGGTAATTACAATAGGTAATTACAATAGGTAATTACAATAGGTAATTACAATAGGTAATTACAATAGGTAATTACAATAGGTAATTACAATAGGTAATTACAATAGGTAATTACACCTTGTGTTTTATGTTATTAGTTAAATATTCTAAACTAGCTTTTACTATAATTTCTCTTATTGATTTACCACTAATAAGGCTTGCAGCTTTAAGCAACGAAAACTCATAAGGTGAAACTCTCGTTGAAAGATTGCCTATCGCTGGTTCGTGTGGGTTACTGTTATTTATAAAATTCAGCAATTCATCAATACTATAATTATCAATTTGTTTTTTAATATCTTTCCAATCAGCACTTCTTTGAGCATAACGCTCCTTATCAGCTTTCCGCCTTTCCTTTTTTAGTTTACTAACAACTGCGGATTCAGTTGTTAATGCCTCCCTACCAAAACTATTATTTACTTGTTCTTCTTTCTTTTCATCAGTTGTAATCTGACTATTTTGATTTAATAAATTCATAAAATAACTTCATTTAAAAATTGACTAATTTCATTTTTTGTTCTTGAGGTAGTTCGTCCTTGTCCGAAATCTTCCAAGTCTGGCATTACCCAACGACTAACATTTAATCCTTTTTGAATGAGTTGCTCTCGACTTTCACGTAATGATTTACGCATTGGATTTGTGCGCATAAAAACGAATACCGTTCGATCTAAAAGATTAAATTTATTAAGATTCTCAATCATAAAATCAACTTCTTTTAAATCGTTTTTCCCAACACCTAAAGGGACTATTATTTTCCCGTTTACCGTAGGATTACTTAAAGCCTCTAATAATTGAACGTTTTCTTGTGTAAAAGCCCCAGCAGTATCATATAAAAAATAGTCCGCTTCATTTAACCCATTAACTAAAATGTGCTTTTGTTGATCTGTATTATTAAGACTAACTACATAACCAAGACGCTTTAATTCATTGCCAGAACTTTCACATAACGTTGATTTACCAACGCCACCTTTAGTATTCATAAAAACTATGTGCATATAATTTCCTTAAAAACATAAATTGCATTTACTTGATGTAATTACCATTTGTATTTACTTATTGTAATTGCATAAAGTAAATACATCAAGTAAATACAATACGTAATTACACGAAATGTTATGTATTAAAATAACATTACCTAACTACTTGAATACAATCTTTTTATTTACAGCCGTTATAAGTGCTGACATCATTATCATATGGCTAACAATTATTATTTATAGAAAGAGGGCACTATGTCAGTGTTTAAAATTAACTACCTGAATAACGAAAAGGCGTTACTGCGCAGCGAAACGATTTTAATGAAAGGACTTCCAGCCGCAAAACGTTCATCATCATCAATGGCTCCAATGGGAACCGTGAAGATTGAAATTTACGATATAGCCGAAAACTTACTCACATCAAAAGAATTGGGGAAGTGGACGGTTGCAGAATAAAAGCCTTATCAGGCTTTTATTTTTCAGGGGTAGAGATTTTATGCAGTAATACAGTTGCACATCGATTATCAATTGATGTCGATAAATGCTCTGCAATAAACATCCCTCCATGACCATTAATAATATCCACCAATCGACTAGGCTCATCCATGATGATAGAAATAGGCAGCGGCCTAGATAAGATATTGTCATCACTAAAGCAGGTATCAATTAATTCACTGTCGGTATAAATAATGCCAGGCTCTCGTTCAATCTCTGGATTGTCGAGCGTCGATTCAAAGCCATGCTGTTCATAAAGATAAGTCAGTAGAATAAATAAATGGTCTGCATCCGTAAATTTCTCGCCATATTGACAGTTCACTTTGTGTAGCTCCCCTAATTTTTTCTCGATGTTTTTACCTTGCCGCGCCTGAGTAATTAACACCTTAATGTCTTTCTTAATGATGGCGTTACCTTGTAACGCCATTTGTTTCTTTAGAAACTTAATCAGTAGCTCGCTGCGTTTCTTCATCGGTACAAAGCGCGATGACATTTCCATGTAGCTGTACAGATGAAGCAGAGCAAGAGTGGTTAAATTGGTAAAGGCTTGATGGTATTTAAGTTTGCTCATGGTGCTCACTAAAAAAAAGAGTAGGCTATTGTAAAGAAGGTAATCCTAACGCCAATCGCCATAAAGCATCCATTTTATCAGGAAAGGGAAGCGGTTGACCATTTTGATGTATTTTTACGGAATACGTCCCGAATCCATTATCATACAAGCCTTTCTTTTCTGTTGCTGGCAGTGCTTTAGGGAGGGGCGTCGTCATTTTTGCTATCACCTCACTCATATTGACTCTCGCATACGTTACCGATTCATGCAGCGACCATCCTTTTTTCATTCGAGCAATCAAAAGCGACAAAGGGACTTTGTATTCTTTACTGATTTTTTTCAGGCCACGAACGCCTTTATAGACATAGTCATCCCATTCTTTACTTTGTTCATAATAGACAGGCGTATTGGAATACATAGTGTTAAATTCACGACGACAACGCTCACACATAAAGCCATTCCTCAGCATCATTAAACATTTCTTCAATCAGCTTGTTAGCCGCTTCTTTGTCATTTTTAGGGGCATAGATTTCTAAGTGATTGTTTGTGCCTTTACGCAACCGAATACGTGCATCAGGGTAACGTTGCCATACACGACGCTCCATTTCTTGTTGGATAAGCGCGGTTCCATTTCTTGGTAACAACGCGGAATTTAAAATCATTTCAATACGCATAATAACCTCACAATTAACTGTATATATAACCAGTATATTTTTATACAGTATTTAAGAAAAGTAAATCATTATTTACTCTCTTTTTACACGTTAAAATTCGCATAAATAACAATAGGTTAATACGCTTATCGTTGTTTTCTGCTCCATTGTGTTCTAACTTTGAAAAGATAATGTAATGTGACGTATTTCATTTAAAAATGTGTTTTAACTCGTTAAAACCTTTTTTAAATACAAAGCGATGCACAAAAATAGACCTACAAGGGTCATGACTCGATGATGCGATAGGTTAGTAGGTTAGAGTCACCCACGACCACAAGATTGCTTGTAAGCTCATAGGTGAGTAAATAACACCTAATTAAAAGTAACCTCACCCCCTTTCCTGTAAGAATGCTCTTTAGTGCGTTGGTTTTTTAGAGTGCGCTTTAGTTTCCTGTCGAATGACAAAAGAAATGCTCAGCGCAGCCAGTAGGGTGATGAACTATTCATGTGTGATGGAATTGAACTGGCTGGGGGCCTGTTAATTTTCTTCTGGGATCTTTTTGTGTGTGGGGAGTAAATTGAAAATTAATGGGAGGTACTTAATGCTCTGCTCTTGGTCTTTCTTAAATATTTATTTAATTATTTATATAAATACAAAGTACTAATACGTTAGTACTCATAAGCGCAGTCGTGTATTCGTTGCCTTTATTGTGCTTTTTTTTAAGGATAATTTATTGCACTACCTTTTGTGTGGATAACAAAATTAATCCACAAACACACGAAAGTAAGGCAAAAACAACGATAATTTTTGTCGTAAATCAGGTAAACAAGTAAAAATAAGGGGGTAAAATCAGACTCTATGAATTTTAGGCGTGAAAATGCCTCCGCTTTCGCGGATACGTTAATAAACGTTAATGAGGAGCAGGGTGGGGCAGATAAGCATCAAAGACTCTTGTCACACTGTCGGCTACATTATTGAGCTTATCCGCGTTAAAGACGTCTTGTACGCCATTAGCAAGGGTTCGGAACGATACCCAAGCAAAACGTAAGCCTTTTGCCTCTTGACGCTTACGAGACGCGATAATGAGTTGGCAAATATTGCTGTAACGAACCACTTTCAAGTCACTAAAGAAACGCTCAGAGAACTGTTTATACGCAGGGGCACTGCGAATAGTCCCTTCTTTTAGATCGACACAGACGTTGACGCGCTCACTGTGAAGATAACCAGCACGTTTCAAGTATGAGATCGCTTTAGCGAACGATTTAGGCGAAATATAACGCCCAAAGCGCAACGCATAATCTTCTTGTAGCTGATCATAACTGATCGTTTTTAGTCCAGCTTCCGTTGGTAAACCAATACGGCCACCGATTAAGTCGGTATTCACAATGATACAAGCAAGTACGTTCGCAACGAGTCGTCGGCATTGAATATTATTCACGCCTTCACCTCCCCACGCATTTAATGCAGGGAAACGGTTCGGGTTATCTATAAATTCTTCACACGATTTTAAAATACGTGAGTATTCAGGCGGCAAGGTTTCCCATTTACCACTGCGCAGCAAACGACGAGAGCGAAAATCGAACTTAAAAGGGGTCTTAGGCTTCTTTTTGTTTTCATCAGCAACAACAGAGCGATGAAGTTCAATCAGCTCATGCTTACGATTTTTACGTTTAGCACGATACTCAGCATCATATTGTTTTTTGATTTGAATTTTAGAGAGAAGATCAGAAATGCTCATGAGACACATCCTCATCATAACGTCTGATAGCATAGGCTACATCATTATGGTGATAGGAATTGCGTCTTTGTGTTATGGGCTGCCAAAGGCAACATTGAAATAAATTCATTTTAAAATTCTCGACAGTTTATAAGGGATGTTCGGCTGCGAAACCAAACATAAGAAACTAACTTATAGGAAACAGAGAGAAAGATCAACCGATTGTTATTTAAACCAAATTCCAGATACAAAAAAAGCTGACCCTGTCGAGGAAATCAGCTTTTTTTGCGAATGCTATAATGTTAGATTCGCGGTCTAACACACTCTAATTATACTGGAAAAATACACTACATAGAAAGCTATGTAGTAACGTGCTGTGTAATGCACTCTTTAACACCCAGTAGCTAAATACTACCAATCACACGCACTGTTTACAACTTATAATGCCTGTATTTAATTTAAAATAGATGAGTACCAAAAAACTTTTCCTATAATTTCAAAATTACTATCCTCATGATATTCATCAAATGAAATGCATTCATCTTTATATTCTGGATTATAACTCCGAATTATCACGCCCTTAGAATCTAAAAATAAAGCTTTTACTCGCAATAAGTTATGTACGCTTAGTACGTAAACACCTCCATCTTGAATCGTTTTCATTGATGTATTTACTGCTAATATCGACCTATTTTTAATAATAGGTTCCATGGAATCTCCATGGCAATTTATGCAAATAATGTCTGATTTATTAAATTGATTTGCTACTACGCATGAAGGTAATGGATAAAACTCACGGCTAGTACATTCATTAAATGCTCCATGGCCTGCTGATGCGCTTATATCTGAGTATAAAGGTGCATTAAATGTGTCAATCCATAAACTATTTTTCTCTCTAGATTTATCCTGCCCGTTATGTTTATTTTCTTCTTTATAAAAAAACAGCCAATCTTTAGATACCTTTAATGTTCTCGCTATTGCTTCATACAATTCAACTTGAGGATACGTAACACCTCTTTCCCACCCAGAAACAGATTGAGGTGTTAGCTCTAATATTGAGGCTAAATCCTTTTGCTTCAATCCAATTTTTAATCGAGCTTCTTTTATTCTTTTCCCAAGATCCGTCATTTTTTAAATCACACTTACACCTGTCAATCCCCAATACCTAATCTAACAAGTGAAGAGTAAAATCAAAACTTAATGCAACTTATTCTAGTTGTTTTTACTTTACTTTAGTTTACAAAGTATACTATCATTGAAATCTGATCATCCATACAGTCCTTTTTAAAGGCTGAAACCTTAAAGGTTATTGAATGAGCAAAAAGAAAGACACCGTAGGTATCCATTTCCAAATGGATAAAATTACGAGTGACACGCTCGAAAGAGAAGCAGAAAAAAATGGGCGCACTAAACGACAAGAAGCCGCTATTCGACTTCGTGATCACGTTGCCCGTTACAGCTCCACTTACGTTAAAAAATAATTTTTTACCGTAATAAATCCTTTTAAAGGATGCTCTTTAACAATTAGTGCCAAGGCAGATCATCTACCAGACTATTTACGTGTGATACGTCAAGACTCTATTTTTGATGATCGAGGACAAATGCCCGTAATAATTTGTCAGTGTCCAAAAGGACATATCACCCCCTAATTTTGGCTGGGTAATCAATAGATCCAATTGATTGTAATGTGAGTGGATTTTCTTTTTTAAAAAGGAAGTAATGTGAAAGCATTTAAAAAAACTAGAGTGGATAGAGCGATCCAGTTAGCTGAGCCGCCCACTTATCGCGCTCTGCATTGGTATTGTGATACCAACGGCAACGTAATTAAGAAATTTACACCAGTAAAACCTTACCAAACCTTAATCAAAAAGGGCATGTTATGAACATGACACACACAGAAATACGCGAAGCGGTTTCCGTTATTACACTCATGCGTGAAGGTCATAAACCGCGCACTGAGCGAATTGATAGGCTCGCAAAACAACGCATTGATGACAAATGGTATCAATGGCAATTACGAAAAATTGATGAGGACGAGTTGATGTTATCACCTCCGCCTAATTATGGATTTACTCAACGATGCAAATAGCATCACAAGCTCACTCAGCGATAAATACTTGGTTTTAGTGCGTGACAACCACTAAAGAAAACCCGTCTGTTAATGGTCAAACCATTCGTGAAGCCAACACGTAACAATACACATTCTTTTAATTTAATTAGGGGGTGTCAGTCTTGTAAGCACGTACAGCAACGTGCAGTCTATTGGCAGTAGGCTAAAGAACAGCAAGCATCCCAAGCTTATATACAGTGTCCAAGTAGTTATCGCTGAGTGAGTTTCTTCTCTTATCATATAAGGTAATAACACCATGCAATACGCCTTGTTCTTAGTCGGTGAAAAAGAGCAGCACAGACCATTACTAGATACGGCTGAACTTCACGCCCTTAACGCGACGCTTTCAGGCATCACCGAAAGTGATAAAGATGAATCTCAATTTGTACAAAAACTGGTTTATGGTCGCTATAAACCTCAACCAGATTTTCATTTTCCACGCAATGAAGTAAAGCGTCATATCAATAGTGCGATTGGCTTTTGTTTGGCTCATGTATCAAATACTCACGTCACTTATTTAAGTATTGATGATATTGAGTTAATCGACGTAAACTTAACCGCCAGTTGTGGGCATTGCCCAACACCACATAAAACTAATGACATTCCTTTTGCCGCTTTAATTTCTTGTCCTTCTGACTTTACATTGAATAAGCAAGGGGCAGCAAAAACGGTGTTTTTGCGTTGTCACAATGTGGATGTACAAACAGACCTACTTAATCGTATGGGACTGTTTGCCTTTATCTGTGAGGAGCGTAATTATTCGTCGCCAGTCACTAAGGACAACTGGACATCACGTATTGATTACCGACGCGCCACCAAAAGGGCGCAAAAATTAAGATAAGGATTACTTTATGAAACAGAGCGTTTTACTTCCTGTAATGGCGTTACTTTCATTTTCTGTACACGCTGAACTCATTAATATTTCGTATGACTTCTCAGACGAGCACCAATACCAATCAAGCGTATTGTTGCCTACCTCTGAGCCGTGGGAGTTATCGACTGTTGTCGATAAACAGGTCATTACTCAATGGGAAAGCATTGTGAAGGGGGACTTTACCCCTATTTATCACATTGTCTCGGAAGGCGTGAATATCACGGCTAAGCCGATTGATAATGAGCAAGCCACGTATCAATTCGATGTTCAGTATTTTCCACCTGCAACCATTACAACGAGCATTGATAGTGTCAGTGGTTTTGAGGTAAGTACAGTAAAGCAAGACGTAACTTCATTCACTGAAACCATTACGCTTATTGATAACAAGCCTGTCTGCAATAGCATGGATTTTTGTGTCACCTTGATAACCGATTACCCTGATGAAGAAACAGGAGGTGAAATAGAAGATGAAACAGAAAGCGACGAGCTTTTTTGACGATGATGATGAAGTGGTCATTATTGATTACGAGTACAACGGTCGATTTAAGGTCGTTTCTTCTCGCAATATTGTTCAATCCCCTGACAAAGATGGAACGTGTATTTTCGTAACCATCATTGAACCTCTCGATGTTGACGCTTTTGGGGCGTTCTTGTTCAAAACCACAGGCATTGAAGCCTATGGCGACCAAGAGCCTATACACGTCTCCATTGGGGTTTGAGCACCAATGGAACAGAAAACAACGATAAGATGGTTAACTTATTGTTATTTAAATGATTTTAATTAATTAAATTCTCGTTTTTTATCAACTTTGACACCTTCGAAATCGTGTGTCTAGAGCAACCAAGTAGCTCTTCAATTTGGCTATAGCTCTTATTTTCTCTTAGTAACCCTTCTATTTTACTGCGCAGCTTCGTGTTAATTGGACGTCCTCTATATTTACCTTCTAATTTTGCTCGTTGAACACCTTGAGCTTGGCGTCGACGTCTATCTTCATAGTCCTTTCTTGCTACTGCCGCCAACATATCGAGCATCATTCCGTTGAGAGCCGAAAGCATTCGTTCTGTGAAGTCATCTGTGTTACTCATAAACTGATAACTGGTCGGTAAATCAAGAGAAACGACCTTTAGTCCTTTCTTATTGATCATCAACTTTAATTTTTCCCAATCTTGAGTATTGAGCCGGCTTATCCTGTCTACTTGTTCTACTAGGATCACATCTCCAGATATTGCGATATCAAGCAAACGAAATAATTCTGGGCGCTTAAGTTGGGCTCCTGATTCATTTTCTTCAAACCAGCAAGCAACTTGAAATCCCATTTGTTCCGCGAACAACATCAGCTCATTTTTTGCTCTCGATGCATCTTGCTCATCGGTTGAGGCACGCAGGTACCCATAAATACGTATATCAGTTTTCATCAGTGCACTATACATTGGTGTTGTTATTTTGGTGCATTATACATTTATTTTTAGCATTTAATGCACTAATTCTAGGTAGTGCATTAAA
>NZ_JARDAK010000036.1:0-10600 GCF_056470645.1 Pseudoalteromonas sp. TP27
TATTTCATTTATTAAAAGCAGTAAACTTACTACCTAGTAATGTCATTCTAACGGACCAACTGGATTTCGCGTACAGCGTCGCCAAACGCTTGGATGAGCAAAGGGAGTTAATTGATGAAATAGAAAAGCACACCGGTTATTTCAGCTCTGAAAATGGACGATGGTCAAAAAATCACGCGATAACCCAAGATGACTACCTCATAAAATTGTTTACCTTGCGCTACAACGTAGAGCCCTCAGAAGAGCACTTCGATAAATTGGGGTTATATGTGCGGGAGCGACCTCGTGTACTAAAAGCGCAAGAGTAAGAATGGATCACTCCCTTAAACGAAGTAATGCCATGAGTAACTAACTGCTGATATTGATACTTCATCAAACTAATGCCTTCCTCTTCATTGATCGTTTGAACACCTTCAATCTTTAATTTCAATGACAAAAAAGAAGAACTGTCAGACAACGCATTATCCAAACCATCAATACGTAAACAGCATTGGGTCAACATTGATAGATACGTTTCATCTTCTCGATGAAGGTTTGTTTTAATAAAAAAACCACCAAGAACATGCAATTGCTCCCCGTCCTCTTTCACTAAACACACCAGATAAATATGGCGATACATTGAAGCATTGTCCGTTAATTCATTCATCGTGTATGACATTTTACTGCCGTTAAAAACACAAGAAAACGGAACATAAGTACGTTCATTTACCATTTTTATTCTCAATAAAATCATCCTATTTCACTGTACGTGATGCTCATTGAGTTCAACAAATGGAAACGACATGAACGTGAAGTGACTCGAAAATCAAAACAGTTCAAGGAGTAACCTAATGACAAATGCACTCACTAATGACGCTGACATTCTTGATAATCAAGAATTGGAAGCACTAGAGCAACACTATAAAGAAAGAGAGCGAGAGCATGAGAAAGAGCGCCACAATGTTAAAGATCGACTCTCTGGCCACACGTTTTTAAAACGCTGCCACTTACCCATGTATTGGTTAGCAAGACTAAGAGAAATGCATGTTGGTGATACGTTTATCATGGCTTCACTGCGTCATCATTATGATGAGATGGACTTTGAAGGTGTCGCTGAAATTTACGCTCAAAAAGAATCGAAAGGCGTTTATAAACTGCATTCTAATTGGACATTACTTTCCAAACCATCAAGACCTCATCGCTTTTCTGAACTTACTTTTAAAATAGAAAAAGGCGGAATAATTGCTTTCACAGGAAAGCATTCACCTGAGAACCAACACAGTTTTGTTTTAACCTCAAGATACATCCAATGCTTACTCAAACACGTCACCACTGAAGATAATCAACCTTATTTCGATCTTGGTCTTCCTCCGTTTTTAAGTGGCGTCAATGTGGATAAAAACAACCGAACAACACGACGTTATTATCCAAAAGGTCATAAAAACATTACGGGTATTCACTACCTTTTTGATGACGAACAAATGCCAAAAAGCATGATGGAATGTATCGTCGATTATGGCATCGCTTCTGGTGCCATCAATTTTTCTTAGTTTGAAACTAATCTATAAAATCCAAAAGGAACACTTATGAATCCATTATTAAAAACACTATTAAACACTCGTACTCTTCGTAAAACACTGAATGAAGCAACACCTGAGCAAATAGAAACCTTACTTGCCAATGTCGTTGTAGTAAGCGACGAAATCAAAGAAATACACCGAAAAAAAGCCGAAGAAGACGCCATAAAATTGCAAGAGCTTGAGCAATTCAAACAACAAATCATTGATAAAGGCATTGATTTTGAGGCGCTGTCTAAAATCATGACAGGCAAACCAAAAGCCAAAAAGAAAACAGCCACAGCACAAACTGAACTCATTTATCATTATGAAAAAGACGGCGAGAAAAAACAGTGGAATGGTAAAGGTGATATGCCGAATATCATCAAACAAGCCATTCATAATGGCAGTAAGTTAACCGATTTTTTAGCACGTTAATGTAAGGGTTACATCATGAGTTCAGAGCAAGATAGCACACTCACAATCAATGATATTGATAACGAACTTCACTCAATTACACCAGAGCAAATGGAAGGTGCATTAGGACAATTTGAAGCCATCATGGAACGCCTCATCACAGGATGTGATGAGACTTCTGAGCAAGGGTTACAAGAAAAAGAACGACTGCAACGATTTGAAAAAGATATTCTTAACAGCCATTTCAATCCTAAACACTTATCTACGTTACGATAAGTATTTCCCACGAACATTCAAACTTCATTCATTATTTTTTAATATAAAGAGCAGTGACTATGGCCAAAAAAAGTCCATTAAATGGACATGATAATACAAATCTCATCGAGGATATTGAACACGATAACCTCGCTTTATTTTGCAATAAAGCTGAATTTGTTTCCCGACTCTCCAACGGAGATTTACTCGATGCGATAATCAATGATAACAATAGAGACATTACATTAATCGCACTGGAATTATGCTCGCATTTACCAGAGTTATGGCAAAAATTATCAAAACATCAGACGAACGATCACCTCAATACAGCCTTGAAAATAGATCAGTTAAGCGGTTGTGAACTCACTAATCTCATAGAGAATATCGGCTATGACAATCTCGCTTTGTTTACCAATAAGGATGACTTAATTTCTCGCTTATCGGATGAAACATTACTCGATGCTATCGTTAATGATAACGATAGAAACATCGAGCAATTAATCATAAAGCTTTATTCAAGCTTGCTTGGTTTTCCAGAAACCAAAGCCAACAAACAGAAACTAAACGCGCTTAAAAAATTAGTGAACGATCATTCAGTTTGATGATCGCTTTTGCTTTCCTATCGCTCTTTTCTGTCTTTTTATCTCGCTCTTCATCGCTCTACCTCCCGCTTTTCTCTCTCGTCTCTTTTGCTTTTTTGCTCTGCTCTTTTCACAAAGAAACCAGACATTAGCGAATAACAAACAGATGACTTCATACATAAAATGAAAGCCACATTTCAATCCTTAAGGATTGTTAAATGGCTTGAATGCTTGAGTGAAAATTACGAGCCTAAGCGAAGGAAGGTGAACTGCTTTTCAAACTTAACGACGACGCGCCGTGCGCCAAAGGAGTTCTAGTTTGCCCTGCTTAAAAAAGGATTCAATCGCTGAAAGCGTCCCCCATCGTGGGGGGAGAAGCGAAGCGAAATTGCTAATTCTTTTTTCAGTGCGCAGCATCTAACGCCGCGTTGAGCCCCGCGAAACCAAGTTAGACGGGGGAGCCGAAATAAACGTGTAGCCCCAGCGTAAAGCACGAGCCTCCCCAGAGGCGTTTTATTTTGGGGGCTTGCCCCGCACAACCGTTGAGTAACACGAGACCAAGCCCGTTTTGGTAGTTGATTAGGCTATTTTTGAGCAAGTTAGGAACGACACGGCCAAAAAGAGCGTAAATCACCTTCAAAAGGGGCTTGGTCTCGCGTAGCGATACGGTTTTGCGCGCTCTTGATGTGCTCCCTGTCGGACGTTCAGGACAGAGGGGAGATTTCTGTTGACCTTGACCTTAAAAGACTGAAAAAACACGTTTTTTCTGTATCTCTAGCTCGCTTGCGAGTGCTCCTTCTTGCTTTTCTCTTTTTCTTTTCTCGATCTCTATCCTTGGTCTCACGCCTTGATCTCTCTTAGAGACCGAGAAGTGAGACCAAGGCACGAGACCAAGAATGACCGTATTCAAAGGTAATTAATCATGCTTGAACACATCGAATTTATGCTGTTTAAAATAGCTATACTCACAGGCTCGGCGCTCTACTCATTCACCGACACGTGGGGTTGGCTTCTCTCTTTCATCGCGGGGATTGGCTTACCAACCCTCTACTTTGATAAACCCAAAACAGACAAAGACGAAAGTATTTTTCGTCGAGCGATTATCGCTACTTCTGTTTTGTTTTTTATCTTTGGAACGATCTCAAACATAACGATCCCAACGTTATTAGTTTGGATCCAACGATCACAACTAACTCAGGTTGTGAGTATCGAATATTCATGGCAAGCGTATTTATTATGGCCAAGTTTATTCCTTGGTTTGTTTCTTCATGTTTTTGTTCGTCGTCAACTTTCACCGTTAAAAAACAAACTGAAAACCGACTTAACCAAGAAGTCATCACTGGTTCGAGAAGAGAGAACCGACGTCAGAAACATCCGTCAGTTTTTACCTGATACCGTGGAATACGATCCCCTTGATTTCATCGATATTAATAAGGGAATGTTTGTCGGATTGGATCGCCATCAACAACCGCAATACATCCCAATGGGTGACTGGCAAAAACAACACGCCGACATTTTAGGAACAACGGGCGCAGGTAAAGGCGTTGCATCGGGAATGCTGCTTTATCAAAGCATCATGGCCGACGAAGGTGTCTTTGTTTTAGATCCAAAAAACGACGAATGGGCGCCACACTTATTTAAGTATGCGTGTGAGCAAGCGGGCAAACCGTTCTACTTAATCGATCTGAACCTTAAAGAATATCAACTCGATCTCTTTGCGGGTATCAACAAAGATCAAATCGAAGAATTACTCGTCGCGGGATTAAGTTTGGCTGAAAAAGGGGACATCGCCGACTTCTATCGTATCGATGACAGAAAGGCAGCGCGTGAAGCGCCGTTCTTAGCCAGTGACGATGAAATAAGATCCATTGAAGCACTATTTAATAGCGAGCATGTTCAATCTCTCGCTGAAAAAGTAAAAGCCTTTTATGGAAAAATGGAAGAGCTGGCGTTGATTAAATCAATCAATGCCATCGGCGGATTAAACCTCAAAGATATTTTTGATAATGGCGGCTGCTGCTACATCATCGGCTCACTGCGTAACAGTAAAATAATCATCGCCCAGCGCATGATTTTAATTCGATTATTTCAACTTGCCGAAGAGCGTGATCGCGTAAAAACAAAACCAAGGCCCATCGCCATTTTCTTAGATGAATTGAAATACCATTTATCAAAAGCCGCACTTGAAGGATTAGGGGCCGCTCGTGATAAAGGCGTTCACATCATCATGGCGCACCAATCCGTTGCCGATTTAAAAGACTGCCCCGCCGACTTAAACGGTGAAGCCGTTGTGGGCGCCGTGGTTGAAAACACCAAATTCAAATTGGTGTACAAACTTCAAGATCCAGAGACCGCCGAATGGGTATCTAAAATGTCAGGCACTATTTTAGTGGATGATGAAACTAAGCAAATTGAAAACAGCCGCGTCTTAACCGAAAACATCACCAATGAGCGCAGCGTTCGATTAGCAGAAAGAGCCTTGGTTGACACCAATATGCTGCAAAGCTTACCGCCCTTTGTTAGCTATATTTTCACCCCAAACGAGCCCCCAAGACCGTCACTTATTTCACCAATCAAAGTGAAAAAAGAAACCTTAGTTTTTCACAATATGAATAGTGAAGAGGTTCCATCATTAACGCCTTTGGATGATCTGAATGATGACAATTTTGACATCAGTACCACCGAAGAGGCGAACCAACATGACTCTGATACAGAGCCATCAGAAGAAGACACTTCGTTAGCACCATCCGATCCTTTTGCAAGTGAAGAGGACGACGATGAAAGCAATTATGATTTTGGCGTATCTGACTCAGAAGAGCAGGAAGAGCCAGAAGAAAGTGAAGAAACGCCCACTATCGAAGAGTGCGAGAAAACAGTGGATGACTTATTTAATCAATTAACACAAAAGGAAAAACAAGAATGAAATTCCACAATAAAAAACTGGCTCTGCTATGGCAACACGATTTACTGACACCAAGCACGAAAAGAAAGCCCATTGATGGCCAGTTTATTTTCAGCAGTATCTTTTCTGTCTACGCGTTTTCCACTCGAAACGATCAAACCATATCAACCCTGTTCGCAAAAAAGGTGATTGAAAAAATAGGAAATGATCTGCGAGCGTTTCGACTCTCAATCAAAAAACAATCCTCAGTGTTCAATGATGGGATTGACCCGATTGAATTACGAGTGTTTACGCCTAACAACGACTATGAGTTCACGATCCATCAAGACAAACTCAGTCCAGAAAATACCATGCTCGTGAAAATATTCATGGCCATGGACGTTTTTATTATTGACCTAAACAAAGCCTTATTTAATGGCGAGCTCAACAGCCAACAAAAACAAGCTTATCAAACAGGCGTACTCAATCAACTGGCTCACTTATTAGAAACCGTGAATACCACCTGTATTGATTTTCATAAATTAAGAAAAAGCCAATCAAATAAAGGATGATGGATGATCATTACTGACCCCAAAAAAAGAGCCGAACGTTACTCAGAAAAACAAACGTTGGTCTTGAATTATTTAAAACAAGAAACCTACAGCGACATTCCCAACCTTATGCTGTTATTAAATTATAAAACCAGAAGGCCATTAGATCGCCTCTTAAAAAAAATGAAAGACATTGGGCTTATCGAAAAGTTTGAATACGGGTTTAGAGACATAAAAGTCAAAATATGGGGGATCACCATCGATGGCATGATACAAACCGCGGACGCTAAAGATACCGATGACTTTCAGCACTTTGAACCTTCAAAAATAAAAACATGGACAATGATCCATCACTTGATGAATCAAGAAGTACGAATTTATTTAGAACGTAATGGGTGGTCACATTGGCAAAACGCCGACCGTTACACCTTTAGAAAAAAGTACCCTGTTCCTCATCGACCTGACGCATTGATCATCGCCCCCAACGGCCACACCATTGCGATAGAAACAGAGCGAACGCTAAAAACCAAACCGCGATACCAAGAAATATTGAAAAGCCACCTACTGGCCAAGAAAAATAAATATTGGTCCAAAGTCATCTACGTGGTTCCTGACAGTAAAACCAAAATAGCCCTCACCAATCGCTTTAACAACATCACTTACGTCAACATGAATGGATCACGTATCACGTTGACGGACGATCACCGAAAAACATTCCACATATTCACATTAGAAGAAATGAAGACACTCGTTATTCATTGAGTTTCATTCTTCCCCAACAAATACCGCCCTTACTTTCTAAAAGAATTTAAGGGCTTTTTATTTTATAGGAGCGTCACATGCGCGTATTTATTGCAGAAAAACCAAGTTTAGCCGAAGCCATTGTTATTGGTCTTGGCGGAAAGCCTAACGCCTCAGAAAAAAAAGCCGGTTACTACCAACATGGCAATGACAAGATCACATGGTGTTATGGTCACATGCTCGAATTATTCGATCCAGAAGACTATGATCCAAAATTCAAAAAATGGTCGCTGGATGATTTACCCATTAAAGCCACCTTTCCACCAAAACTGAAAGTCATTAAAAAAAGCCAAGGGCAATTCAACATCATTTCAAAACTCATCAAAGAAGCCGACACCTTAGTCCATGCGGGTGATCCCGACGATGAAGGTTGTTTACTGGTTGACGAAATTCTAACGCACGTTAATAACACCAAACCTGTAGAGCGTTTATTGATTGCCGACTTGAATGAAAAGCCAGTAAAAGAGGCCCTCGCCTCTATGCGCCCAAACAGTGAGTTTCAATATCAAACTCAAAGCGCTTTAGCTCGCTCTATTGGCGATCAATTGTTTGGCTACAACCTAACACGTGCTTATACCCTTAAAGCGCGTGAGAAAGGCTGTGAGAACGTGCTTAATGTGGGTAGAGTACAAAGCGCCGTCTATGGGTTAATCAATCAGCGAACCCTTGCTAACTTAAACCACACTGAGTCATTTTATTATCTTCTCAACGGTAATTTTTCTATTGCTGGAAAAACAGTGAATGCCAGGTTAATTCCCAATGCCGACACCAGTGAATTGGATGAAAAAAATCGTTTAATTTCTGAGTTGGACGCGGCGCTCATCAAAGAAGTGTGTGATCAAAAGCCAGCTCGTATTCTTTCTATTGAAAATAGAAAAGAAAACAAAGCGGCACCGTTACCTTTCAACTTATCCAAACTTCAACAAACCTGTGCTAAAACATGGGGGTACAAAGCCACTGAAACGTTAGACATCGTTCAAAAGCTGTATGAAACGCATAAGCTATTAACCTACCCGCGCTCAGATTGTCGTTACTTATCTGACGAGCATTTGAATAAAGCGTCTGACATTCTTGCGGCGATTGCGGGCACGAGTTCGACCTTAGTCAACGCAATTAACGGGGCCAATGTTGGATCGAAACACAAAGCGTTCAACAGCAAAAATATCACCGCCCATCATGCGATTATTCCAACAGAAAAAAATGGCAGCAGTTGCACTCTGACGGAAAAAGAAAGCAACGTGTATCACTTGGTGGCCACAAGTTTCATTGCCCTGTTTTACCCTGATTCTGTGCGTGACAAAGTAAAAGCCATGATTGGCTGCGGTGAGCAAGAATTTGCAGCAACTCAATCCACCATTGATAAGCAAGGCTGGGAAGTGCTTTATCAAGGTGAGTACAACGATGAGCCCAATGACAACGCCTTTGATTTGGCATTGTTAAAGCAAGGGGATGAAGGCCATTGTGATCTTGTCACCATCGATAAGAAAAAAACTCAGCCTCTAAAATACTTCACCGAATCGACGTTATTAGCGGCCATGAGCCGTGCGGCAAAATACGTCTCCAGTCCTGAGCTAAGAAAAGCGTTAGAAGAAAAGGATAAAGACAATAAATCAGAATCGGGGTCAATTGGCACCGAAGCCACCCGCGCTTCTATTTTGGCAAAAATAGAAAGCAACACCCACTTAGTGAGTGTTGTCAGTGAAAAAGGTTACAAAGAAAAAGTCTATAAAACGACCACGGCAGGTCAAGAGTTCTGTGCGTTATTGCCAGATGAAATTATCACTCCTGATACCTCGGCACTTTGGGCCGATTACCAAGCCAGCATCAAAAAAGGCGAACTCGATACAAAAACATTCGTTAGCTACATCGATCGTTATCTTGAAACCCAAGTTCAATTTGTAAAAGAGAACGGCGTGGCCATCACGGTAGCGGATAAAATCACCTGTCCAACCTGTCAAAAAGGCAGCATCACTAAGCGTAAAGGAAAGAATGGAATATTCCATGCGTGTAATCGCTACCCTGATTGTAAAACCGCGTTTCAAGATAAAAAGGGTAAGCCTGATTTTGATCCAAAACCCAAGAAAAAAGAGGGGCCATCCAATGCTGAAAAGTTTGGTGTGATCAGTGCTAGTGAATTTTGTAAACAATGTGGAAAGCCGCTTGCAAGAAAACCCGCGAAGAAAGAAGGATCGTTCTGGTGGGGATGTACTGGTTTTCCGACCTGTAAGGTTCGTTTCTTTGACAAAGACGGCAAACCAGACAGAGATAAAGGGGAATTATAATTAGATAAAAAGAAGTGACACGTCTTTAAATCTTCACTACTATCAAAGGGTATGTATAACTCCATACAAAAACCTTTGTATTATTTTATTTATACCCCTATATAAATAATTTGTTTCAAATAGCAAATTGGCCATGCCCTAACGGGTGTGGCTTTTTTTGTGCCCAAAAATCACAACCCGCTACCGTGATACGCTTTCCATAAAGAAAGCAAATAAGTAAAAAGAACACAACTACATGACATAAACTAAACACTCATCTTACTGCAACCTATTATTGGTTGTTGTTTAGCGATAATTATCGTATTCAGTGAGTCTCACCTCGGATTTTGAGTCTCACTTTTTTTTACTTCAAATTTGGCAAATAAAAAACCCACAAGATACAATCCTGTGGGTCAATTTAGTGATATTTCACAATGGATACTCAGCAGATAAACCACAACAATGACAATCAAAACTCGCCATACCAGTGTCGTAATTGTTGCAGATCTCACCGTCATGCGTATCACAATGAGAGCAATAAACATCCTGTTGGATCTCTTCTGAAATAGATAATATCGTCATTCTGTGTTTCTCCTAAAAATAAACAGAAACACCCCATAGGAATGCTTCCTATGGCCGTAAAATTGGTGGTTTACGTTAATCGATAAATTTCAGAATATAATCTGATTCTTTATGCTCTAACGCATGATCTCGTAATTGGTGATAAAGCGCGTACAAACGTTCGTTTTCTTGTTCATCACCCCGCTCATGAGCCAATGCATTAAAATGACCTAGCGCCATTAACGTAATGCAGATCCCATAAGCTTCTGAGCTCAACGTCACATCGGTATAATTGAACGAATTAATCGCTCGAACCGACGGTTCAATCTCAGGGTACATGAATTTTCCGCCATTACTCAGTGATACAAATTGCCAATAAGCCCCTTGATAATCCTCTGAGAACCTTTCAGCTAATGAAAACAGCACCGATTCAAAACTCAAAAAGTGTTTTGTAATTGATGGTAAAAACGCGAAACGCTCCTTAACAGGAACAATTGATTGAGTGAGCATAATGTCACCTTTTATGATTGGTGGATTGATAAGCTGAGTTATCAATCATAGTCTGAGGGCTTGTATGCCACTCAAATTATGAGTGACACCTCGTCCAAAGACTGCAACACGCGCTGTGCTGCCCTTCTATTATATTCAACCCACAAAATTTAGGCAATAAAAAACCCATAAGATACAATCTTATGGGTCAGTTTAGTGATAGTGACATCATCATGCGGCTTTATCAGCATTATGATGGTCAACTAGA
>NZ_JARDAK010000037.1:0-9199 GCF_056470645.1 Pseudoalteromonas sp. TP27
ACCGTGATAATGTCGTTTTCAGAGAATCGTAATTGTTTACAGGTAGCGGCTTGCACGCTAACGCTCGTCACCCCAAGCAGGGCGACGAAGACCAGTGTTTTCATAAGGGTTACTCACGCTCGATGTTGAGTTGTTGAGAGAGGATTTGAATACCTATCGGGTTGATACGTAAAAAATCCATGCTTTGCTCGGCTAACTCAACTTTATCCATGAGTTGCCATTGAAGACTTAATACCAATTTTTCAGGGGCCGTGGTTCGGCCCATGGTTTTAGAGGTGCGAGTGAAATACACGTTGCTGCGTATCACGTTGTTCTCAATGCCATCGGCGCTGATGGCATTGATTTGGTCGTAGTGCTCGATGTTACGAAACTCAATCGTGACTTTATCTCGACTGGTAACTATCTTGGCCGCTTTCTCTTTGGCGTTAAATCCGCGAGGGGAAACAAAGTCATCACGCAAATCTGCCCCCATAAGGAGACTGGCGTCGCCCCAATCGGTGGCGATGGTGCTTGGATTGACTTGATAACGTAGGCTGGTGTAGCGAGAAAGGAGGCTGTCGATGGTGGTTTTAAAGTAGAGCTGTGCATCTTGGGGTTGGTAATCCACAACGGACCATGAGCCGTTGGGGGCGAGTTTTACATACACAATTTCTTTGTTGTTGTTTGCCTTTAAAAAGGCAAACCACGCAAAGGCAAGGGAGAAAAAGACCACGACCACTAAGGACAAACAGATGGCGAACCATCGGTTCCGTTCAGCGCGAAGGGCGGCGCGTTGCTTTAGCTCATTATCGAGGGCTTCAGCCCCCGATGGCGTATCAATGACGATACTGGATGGCATAACATACTCCTAGATAGCATTGGTGACGGTGATGTCATTCATAAAGAGTTTCAATGGCCATTGTGCGTTTAATGTTGGGTGGTCTTGCAGTTGACGATACAGCGGGTAGACGCCCATTTTCTTGGCACAATTTACTTCGGCTTCTTTATCAACAAGCGGTTGCTTAGAGGCTTTGTTTTTATCAATGCATTCCTCACGATATGCAACAATCAGCGCTGCATTTTCAGGGGCTGCGTTTTTCCAATTATAGTGAGTTTGCAGGTACATATCAGAGTGGCTTTGGGTTAATTGAGAGAGCTGGCCAATCATCATTATGATGAGGATAGTCACCGCGAGCCCGATTAGTTGTAAGACCGTGGTCAATAGTTCTTTTTTATTGATGTTGTTAAACATGTTATTTGTCCTTATGGGTGTTCATGAAAATACTTAATGGCCATGCGGGAATTAAGTGCTGTTGTGCTTCTTTAATCGATTGGTGCACGTCGTGAGCTCTGACACGAGCCGCACATAATGCTTTTTCATTGCTTGGGTCAAATGTAATGTTTTCATGATTTTTGTATACACATAGAGCAGTATCACTATCAATCATGACTGTTTTTATTTGAGGACTCTGAGCCCTTTGTATGTGGTGTACTTTAAGTAGATGAGCTGAATTAACATGTAACTGGGTCATTTGCCCGATACAAACCATTATTAACGAAAGAAAGAGTAAGCAAAGCGAATACAGAGTGATCCGTGCAATACGATCTGGTGTATAAAATGGCGTTTTCATGGTGTTGCGGTTTCCTTTGATTTAAGACTATTTTTTAGGTAAAAATTTATTAAGCCCTAATTTTGCTAATTTAGACGCCCCAGATGTCGCCGCTCGACTTGGTGAAGAGACGTTACCCACTAGGGCTGACGTTAATCCTATAGATGAAACGACAAGGAATATGGATAATATTCCCGTAACGAGTAGGTCTACATTGTTCAATCCTGACATTGACATGTTTATGGCTTTTCCTGCAACGGTGCACGAGGAAAAATTTACGGCACTTCCACAACTAATCAATCCGATACTGGCAAATTGCGCTTTAATCGCAAGGGCTGCCAGCGTCCCTGTTGCTTTTAATACAATCAGTAGAAAAAGGCTTCCAAGGGTAAATCTAAACCAGCCATCAAACAGATTTCGTGTTGATGGATGGATCAGCAATGGAATAAACAAGACACCGAGAATTTTAGTTAAGGCGAGTACCCAAACTGCCCATGAGCCAATGGCAAACATCACCACTTGCAATAAAGTGGCGATTATATACCAAAGTACCGCATAGACCATATCATCAAAAGGCATTCGCCAGAATGACACGTCTTCGTTGTACATCGAATTGAATGAATACGTGACCCATTTAAACAAGAAAAAGGGATCTCTATATCCCGTCCCCGTTTCTTGAATTGTCAGTCCTATTTCATCAAATAATTGATGAGTAGTATCAAATATGGTCTGGTAACTGGCAAAAATGAGTAAGGTTGCAAACACCATTAACGTGGATTGGGTGGTGCTTTCTATATCAAACCCAGTGAACATGAATTTAGCCACTTCGGTAAAATAAACGATAATGATAAGCACAGTAAACAGACCCCAGACAAAGGAAGTAAACGCACTGTGATTAATTAAGGTGTCGATAAAAACTGAAATGTCATTGGAAAACATGTATCTAAACGTATTACTCGCACTCATCGAAATGGCCTTTCATCAATGACTATTCCTTGCGCTTGGGTTCGTTTAATGCGCTCAAGTTGTCTTTGTTTCGCTCGAAGTTCCACTTCGGCGGATTGATTGGCCAGATTACTGGCCCCCATGGAAGCGAGTCTCATTTCATTGCTTATCGCGATTTGGTCAATCAATATTTGGTTTTGCTCAACAATCAATTGCAAGGTCGCTAACTCACTTTGAGAGCCTAAGCTCAATCGTTGCTCATCCAGATGGTCGATGTCGGCACGACTTTGTTTATTTAGCGCCCGATAATATTCTCGCTCTTTAGATTCATTATTCGCGTTATTGGCTAAGTTATACGAATAGCTTAAATCTTGCGGAACGTAACTGAGTGCATCCGTTGCCAAGATATTCATGTCATCACGAGTACCAAAATCTGCCTGACGGCGTGATAATTCCAATGTCTGAGGAACCTCCGTATCTAACAAATGGTTTTCATACAAGCGGTTCATGTCTCGGCTGATGGCCATGTAATCTTTTCTATCAAGTTTATTTTTTAGGGATTCCACTTGATTGAGCAGAACTTGATACTCCCTTAAGGTTTGGGTGTATTGGTCAATGGCCGTAAGCAGTTGGTCAGTGTTAAGCCCTGTTTGCTTAAGAATTTGCTCGTATTCTTGAATGAGCTGGCTGTATTGAGTTACGGCTTGAACTAATCCCGCAATATCAACCACGGGAAAGCCAGAGCCAACGGCCTTAAAGGATAAGCAGCCGCTTATTATTAATACCAGGACTTTTTTCTTTGTCGTATAAAAGTTCATGCTATTTCCTTAATCCGAGTTCATCGACAATGCGATCGATAGCCACATCAATGTCACTTTCTTCATCGTAGATACGTTGTGCAAGAGCGGCTTCATGAGGTCTTGAGGTAGCAATAACATATTGCTCAGGCTCTACATGAAGATTAACGATTTTGGCCACACCAATGTCCATTTGTTTGATGAACGCTTGTTTTCGTGGAATGAGGTTCAAGATGATGTCGCATTCATGGCTGGTCAGAAACGGAAAGGCATTTTTATATTCTTGCTCTTCCATTTCCTTGTCGCTCATGAAAATGAAGGTGGTTGCCGCACTTCGCAGCGTTGACCATTCCTCAAGTGCTGAATAGTGTTTAGGGGATTGAGTCCAAAATCCCATCCCGCCTCCATGCTTAAACCACGTTCTGGCTTTTTTAATCAAGAACTCAGCCGCGCCTTTTTGTGACAGAACGTATTGGCACTCATCCACTTCAAGAAACTTCGCTCGCTCACGATGGAGTGGGTTTTCAAATAAGCGAACCGCCCTAAAAAACAATTCTGTATTTACCAAGGTGGCGAGCTTTGGGTAGTCTTTGACGCCTTCGGTGTTGTAAACCGAAAACGGTTTATCTAATACCCCAATCGCATCTACATCGTTATCAAATAAGTTGCCGTACAACCCGCCTCGCTTGAAATACGCGAGTTTCTTATGCACTGACGGACTGCATTGTCCGAGCATGGCAGAGAAGTTTTTCAATTCAGTGCTTTCTTGTGACATGGTGGTTAAGATGGCATGGTCAAGCTGCGCTTGCTCATCCGAGGTTAAGGTTTGCAACTCAACCGCATCATTCTCTTGTAGCATCAAACGAATAAGGCCCATCATGTGACGACGAAAAGCGTCATCTTCTGGCCCCGTGGCCATCATGAAAGGATTAAAGCCTTCGGTGGTTTGGGTATCGCTTAATCGAAAAATAGCCCCATCTTCTTTGAAGAATCGAGCCACAGGCTCAGAGCCTTGGTCTATGTCCATGGCGCAATACATGCCGCCGAGTTTTGAAAAATGGGTAGCGATGCAGTTTTTTAAGAAGGTTTTACCGCTTCGCGTTGGACCGACCCCAATGACCAAACATTTATCACCGACAAACGGGGTATAGTGAAACGGAACCCCGTCATCCCCTTCGAGAATGTAAAGTGCTTCTTCTTTTTTACGACCAAAATCCCACAGCGGTAAGCCTTCATTTGAGCGATAAAAGAGAGACAGCGCAGCGGCTTGGGTGGTATTGATGGTACTGGTGCGCAGCCCCTTTGATGTGGCGCCGAGCAACAATTGTGTATAGGCTCCAACAAGCCCGATACTTTCCCACAGTAAGTGAAATTCAGCATTCTCAAGCACGGAATTTAATCGCTTAACGCGCTCACGAACCAAGGCCACACTGGTATCAAAAATAACTACGGATGAATTGAATAGACCGTATTTATCTGAATCGTGCGCGATGGTATCAAGCTCTGACAAGGTCTCTTTTAATCGTGGGTTGGCGTTCATTTTTTCTTTAATCGCGCCCGCCGAGGCGGTGCCTAACACTAAATCGGAAATAGCGACTTGTGAGCGATAGAGCTCACCTTCACGAGCCGATACCATGGCGTGTTTTTCACGGGTGGTAAACGGAGTAAAGCGGGTAAACAAAAGGTAATTTCCCTTCTCTAATACAGGGGCTAACTCACTGGCCCACGCGCTTTCTGGTACGGTTTCCATGCCAACCCCTTGTACGCTCGCGATGCGAGCATACACAGGCTGCGAGGCCCCAATTTTAAGATAATGAACCCCTTCTACAATCACGGTGGTTACTTCAACCGTGGCCAGATATTTATCCCAATCAGAGCGAGGGGCTCCCGCGTTTTCTTGTAAATAACGTGGCGAAAGTTGCACTAAGGCTTTTTGTAAAAAGAACAACGAGCCGTCATTCAATCGAGTATTAGTCAGAGAGCGAAAACTCAAGCCCAATACTAGCTTATCTAATGTGTCGTTGAGTGCATCACATTGAGCAAGAAACTCACGCTCCTCAATTAAACTGCATTCACGATGCGATAAAGCCAGTCGTAATAATTGGCGTTGGTTCTTATCAACCAGCGCTTGAAAAAAGGAGGCAATCAATCCCTTTTTTGAATTTAAGGCGCTTGATGGGGCTATTTCGATTGCCCAATATAAATTAGAGCGGTTCATGTCTCGCGTGTGATTTAAGAAGTTAGCACGACGCGTGGAGACTAATTGTGCTCGTGGGTTGTTTCTTGGTAACAGCGATACATGGGCGTTGTTTTGATGAAAATAATATTGCGTTAAGGTGGCATGAACGGGTAAGCGTTGAATAAGACCGCGAAGTAAGCGAGTCATGAGTGATTTATCTTCACTGCTTAACATTGCAGGTTCAACGCCTGAGAGCTCAAGCACCCCAATCACGCTGCCAGTATCGGTAATGGCCACGGAGTTCATGGCCGCAAACGTGTGTATAAATTGATTTAATGCTGCCATGAGTGTCTTTTCCTAGAAGCTTTGTAGCCAAGTAATGACGGTGCCCATGCTAAATAACGCAATGGCACCAATACAGCCTCGAAAAATCCAACCAAGGGCCGTGCCCGCTTGTTTTGGGATGAAGACCCAAAGGCCAATACCCGCACAAATGGCAACAAAGACCACGAACAAGGTGCCTGTGCCACCAAGAAAATCAACGATTTCTTGGAAGAAGTCGCCGACTTTACTGAATGGGCCGCCCCCGCTAGAGCCAATAGAGACGCGAGCATGAGCAAGGGTTGGGAATAACAAAATCAAGGGAATAATAGATCGGGTTGTTTTCATTTTTTTCTCCAGAGAGTAAAGGGCGTCACGCGGTGTTTTTGCATGATACGGATGTCTTTTTTAATGATGGTTTGTGGGGAAAGTGAGGCGTGTTGCAGTGTCTTAATCCAGACTTTCCATGCTTGTGGATCGTGTTTGTGCAATGCCCGCATGGGCATAAATAGTAGGGTTATCCAGAGCGAGCCTAGAATTAAGCCCCAAAAAAGCCCACCCAATGAAATAAGTAAACCAACACCAAAAACACTAAAGAGCGCGGTGATGGCCAGAATTTCAACGGGTAGGCCAAGAATGAGTGAATGTTTATCAAGGACTGTGGTGTTCTTGAGTTTTGGGTTTGATGGTGTCATAAATTGTCACGTCTTAGATCTGCATTTAACTTTTGCTATGAAAGTAATCCTCGTGATTTTCTTGATTATGCATATATACTTTGATTTTTAAGATAAAATTTAAAGGAATATTATGAACATAATAAAGAATACAGTTAGTGGATTGATACTTTTATTATTAATGAATGGTTGTAGTACAACAGAGCAAAGTCCAAATAATAAAGTTGAACTAAATCTTGTATATAATGAAGATTGGAATTACGGGATAACCCGTTCCGTTAATATCTACTTTGAGCCGACGGAGCGATCGGCATTGTCTAGTGATTTTCAGCCATTTAAGGATAATATAATCACAAATAGTCGTATGAATATTTGTGAAACAAAAGACAGTTGTACACTCGTCCCTGTGTATATTTATGTAGAATATCAAATGAAAGAAACTGATTCAGGGTATGAAATCAAAGGTAAATTCATTACAGAGCCAACATTAGAATCGAGTAAACACTTATTAGATCCAGTTATTATTCCATTTGAAATTACTAATCAAACAAAACAAGTCGTACATCTTGAAAATAAATTAGGTGCTAGCTTATCAATTAGTCGGCAACGCTGATTTTAAACAGAGTTGAATTGATTTTATTTTTTCACCTGTAAATAAAGAAGACTGGCAAGATTTCTGAGTTGAAAAATCAGTAAAGTGCAGTGTTTTAGTATGAGTTTGTGCTTTGGTCTTATCAGAGAGTGATTTTTCCATAACATTAATATCGATACTGATTTTTGTATCTGTCATTTTTTTTATAATGATTTCCCATCCTGTTTTTCTTTCTGTTATTACCTCGTTATTGTCGATAATGTCACTGATTGGTGTATTTAAAATAGACCGGAATAATAATGAATTTGAGAGAGAAAAGGTTAAGGGTTCAAGAGTGTGACGTTCATGCTCTTCACCATTAATATTTATCCACATTGTTGTGTTTGGTTTTGACAAAAGAGCAGCAACTTCTGGAGTCATGTTAATATGTGTAGTATTTATGGGCGTAGAGTGGGCATTGGTTTGTAAAGCAATTGTGAGGCTTAAGATAGCTAACCATCGTTTCATTATTATGTCCTTTTTGTATAAAAGAATCCTTAATATAAGGACTCTACGAGTTGCAATCGATGTGTTTCATAGGATCTTGGTGATTGTTTATATCAATGTCCGAGTACGCCAGTAAGTAATCCTCCCAAGCATCCATGTCGATAGGCAGAGTGATGGTTCTATCGAAGTTAGCTTTAGCAGTAGCAGAAGCTAAATTTAGTGGAAAAGCTGGTCGAAAATGATCGTGATATTGACCATTAATAATGACTACGTCATCATTTTTTGGAAATACGCAGGGTTTCATCAATTAATCCTTATCTTCATGGCTGTTCGATATGTGATGCCCAATTATCGATTGTGAGAGGTGATGAATCGTTAGTCTCTTCACAGATAAAGGCAAACAACCCCATCCGCCTAAGTAAATTCGTCGGTATCATGCTTTGCGACTTCAAAAACGCGATTTTTGGCTCTTTGAATTCAGTGTCGGAATGGCAAGAAATAAAGGCAGCAAAAAGAAGACCCTGACCATAACTGGTGGTTAAGTTTTCGTTGAGTAATACTAATTCTTCAATACTTAAACAAGTGACGTGAGTTTCTGATACAGAAATCAACAAACCGTCAATGGCATAATTCATATCATTGGCATGACGCTTGGCTTCATCGTGTGAAAATTCAACATCAATATTAAGGTTAGGTATATAGAAACCATAAACCAGTTTGTTCACAGACACTGTTTTTCGTTTCTCTACTCGATCTCTAATTTCAGAGAGTGCGATGTCAATGAGTTGAATTTCACGCACGCCTTGCAATGTTTTTTGTTGGTGCTCTTTAGCTAATGCGAGTATGGCGGATAGCATCGTATTGTTACCTTAATTTTTGTGCTTTTTTTGTCGCACGTCGGTAATCGATACGTGATGTCCAGTTCTCCTTCGTGACGGGCGATGCATAATTACGCTCTTCACAGATAAAGGCAAACAGTCCCATTCTATTAAGTAAATCAGTTTGTACATCCACACTATGACAACGCAAAAACACGGTTTTTGCTGGTCCTTGCTTATTCAATGTAAAGTCAGAAGGACAAGAAATTAAAGCAGCAAAAGGAATGTCATTGGTTTTGTGTGGTGTTGGGCAATGCCCACAACTGGCGGTTAAGTTTACGTCGATTAACTCGATGTCATCAATACTTAAATAAGTGACGTGAGTATTTGATACGTGAGCCAAACAAAAGCCAATCGCACTATTGATATGACGCTTTACTTCACTGCGTGGAAATTTGAAATCTGGTTGAGGTTTATAGCGACCATAAACCAGTTTTTGCACAAATTGAGATTCATATTTATCACTTTCGGTGATGTCTGAAAGCGTTGCGTTAAGGACGTGAAGTTCAGCAGTATCCAGTAATGGTCTGTGCTGCTCTTTTTCACCAACTAAGAACAAGGCGTATTGCATGGTGTTATTACCTTATTTGATAAGAGAAGAAACTCACTCAGCGATAAATACTTGGACACTGTATATAGTTTGGGATGCTTGCTATTTTTTAGCCTACTGCCAATAGACGGCACGTTGCTGTACGTGCTTACAAGACTGACACCCCCTAATTAAATTAAAAGAATGTA
>NZ_JARDAK010000038.1:0-9126 GCF_056470645.1 Pseudoalteromonas sp. TP27
CTATCGTCTGCTCTAAAAGGAACGCAAAAACACTCAAGTAACGATATATATAGATCTTTCGGTTTTGTGTTGGGTGCGTTAATTAAAATAACAGGATGTATCCCTTCTGATTGGCTACCAACATAAGGTTGCGCAAATAAATCATAAAAACGTCTAATTAGTGTTGTTTTACCACTGTTTGAATCTCCCACAACAAGTAAATTCTTCATTATTGGACGCTTTGGTTTATTCATTAAAGAGACAAGGTTTTCTCTTACGTCTTTGGCTACTCCATAACCAATCCAACGGGGCTCATCTAAAAAAGTAATACGTTCTTCATCTGATGCCGTTACTAAATGACGGAATTTATCGTGAACGTATAGATAGGATGTTTCCATTATTCAATCTCCCCAAATGTGAAATTATTACTGTTTGAAAGCAATGTATTATTTGAAATGTTCATTGGTTCTATTTTTGTTGCTAGGGCTTCAATAGTTGTACTTTCCGATAACTGTAAAATACGTTTACGAATGGTTCGTCGGCTTGGACTACTAACTCCCTTTATGCTTGCTATACGTTGTACTTCTCGGATCGTTTGCTCAATCGTTGGTCTTTGTTCATTAAGGTAAAACTCATTGATGATTTGAGACATTAATGTGTCTTGCTCTTGGTTTAAGCGAGCTCTTCCTATTTTCCAACCACGTTTTTTATCGATTAATCCAGAAATAGAGCCAACAGAGTTATAGGAGTGTAACCAACGGTATAAAGTGCGCTCATTAACATTAACCACTTTTGCACGTTGTTTTACTGACGTTGGATTATATTGTTCAGCATTAAGTAACGGTTTGATGGCTTCATATTTAATCGATGACTTTTCCCAATATTGATCACCTATCGCACTTAAACTAATAGGTGTATCTTCACCTTTATTGACGTTAAGGTTTTCTAATTGATAAATACTAGCGATCTTACTTTGTTGTGTTTTTAGGTTACGGATCATTACTTGAGAATGTTCATCTAAGTACTCGAGTAATTCGTATCGTTCGCCATCTTCACGGTTTAGATAGATACGTGCTTTTTTTAGTACGATAGGATCGCGTTGTAAGCGAGTATGTTCACGGCAGGCTGTGATCCCTTTTTCGAGTAATTTATGATTCATTTTTACCAGCCCATACTTTGCTAAATTCGTTTAGAGGAGAAGGTTCGTGACAAATAAGCTGTTTCGTTGCCAATAAGTAAACGATGATTTGCATCCCTTTTTCTCGATAAAGTGAGCCAGTAAAAAAACGAGAAAGTAAGTAATCGATATTGGTGTAACCCATTAGGTTTACTTGATTGAGGACCGCTTCTATATCGGCTTGTTCGCATTGTAAGGGCTTATAATATTGCAGTGAATCGACGGTGTTATTACTTTTTGAACAGTCGATAGTGGTGTTTTTCATTTGCTGTACTGCATTTTCAAGTTCTGAAAAATCAACGTTAAGTTTCATGCGTTATCGCTCCCGCTTTCTGATTTGAGTGTTTCATCTAAGTCATTATCTGCATTTGGATATCTAAGCGTGTCGAGTTCAGGGTGGTTATTTGTGAACACTCCATTAGGGGCGGAATCACAGGTAATGAAAGTAAGGTAATACATGAATTTTTTTATTAGTTCATCATGCTGCTCTAGGGTGATTGGCTGAGGGGATTTATGTAAAGAATGGGTTTGAGTACAAACAATATCCTCAGCCAGTTGTCGTCTTTTTTTAAGTGCTTCGTTTTCTTTTACTCCAATATCAATAGGTGTAAATCCATCACCCACTTCACTTGCAATTACATTAAATGTGTAAGCCAAAAGATTTCTTATTTCGATGTAAGCGTATTCATAGTTTAGTGGTTCATTTGATGTGTTCATGGCTGCATACGTCCTTTTTATGGTAATTATTGTGTTTGATAAGAATAAGTTAGACGATTATTTTTAGCTTTAATCTGTTCAATAATATGAGCAATGGTGTAGGTCACATCCATGCAATCGAGAACGCCTAGTTGGATGTGGCCAACTCGTAAAGAATCTAAACAGTTTTCTTTATCTGGAATATCAACGTGGCCATCGGTGATGGTAATGTCGAGTTGGTTGTCCAGCTTCATAACGTGAAAGCATCCTGTGCTTATTCGATAAGCGTAAATATTAATCTCGTTAGGTATGATATTTTCTAAGATGCATTCAATAAGAACGTGTAGAGCGTTTTCATGTTTGAGTGTTACTTGAGGATTGAAAATAGGGTTAAACATAATATGAATCCTTTTTGTACAATAAAACATTAATGATATTTAATTTTCTTTCAATGTTGATAGTCGTTTTTTAGCCTCAAGGGTGACGTTGTGCCAGTGCCGTTCTTGCTCGGGTGATATTGGTTGGTAGCTTAGAGTTAAATGCTTATTTGATATTTTAAAAGGGGCGTTACTAACTACATTCATAGCAATTAGTACATCCTGCTCAAAATTGCGATTTTCCATTTTGTTTCCTTATTAACTAAATACATTGGGGGTTACTTATCCCCTTTTGTTGGTTGGCGAGGATGGATTGTACAAGTCAAGTATCTTGGTTTCTTGTTGATAAACGATTAAGCGCTTCGTTTCGTGCTCTTTCCCATTCTTTATCTTCTGGAGGGGGATTGGTTGGTGAGGCTGTTTTTTCTAGCCTATCGTTTGGTAAATGTTCCATGCAAATAATCACTTTACGCTCAAATTCTTGTTGAGCGTTCAAATGGAGAACTCGATAGTTAGATGGTCGTTTATTGGTCGTCTCTGATGAGCTTAGAGGGGCTTGTTCGTCTATCGTATATTTGATGGTGTTTAACCTTTGTTTATGTTTAGGGTATGGCATCATTTATATAAAGCCTCGTAAACATTACTAATCCATGAGAAAAACCAGATGAGAATGATTAACGGCTTGCTGATTATCATGGTTAAAATAATAAAAATAAGGTTCAAGTTAATGTCTACATTTTCGTTTAACGCCCAAGAAAATAAAGCAATATAGAAACAAGCAATAGGAACGGTATAAATTATGTGGTGTAGGAAGCGGTAGGTTGTGTTTTTTAAAAAACATAACCCGTTTTTTTTGCTGCTAAGCCAAATAAATAGTGCCGTTAAGTCTTTTTTGTTATCGCAGTGGCGATAAAGAAGCACGATAAGGTATTCAGTGAAAAGGGTGAATACTACGAGATAGAGGATTAGACCAAGTAGATTAAAATTCATTAATATTACGTGAGGTATAATTAACGATGCCATTAGTACTCGAACTGTATTCTTAGGGGTTATGGTGTCGTTGGTTTGCATTGTTCGTGCTCCATTGTTTGAGTGTTAAACGTAAAAACAGGAATGCATTTCCCGTCTTTGATTTCGGTGATTTCCGTTATTCGTCTGCCGTAGTCAGCATGACGGCTGGCGTGTATCAGTAGATTGACTGAGCCCATGATTTGTTTTCCAGCCAAATCAAAACTAATCAAGCCTTGGCTTGCAATGAGATATTGCAAACGTGATACCGCATCAATTGTGTTATTGGCGTGAATGGTGGTTACACATCCAGAGTGGCCCGTATTAATTGCTTGAAGAAAGGCGTCGGCTGCTGCCGCTTTTCGGATTTCCCCAACCCAAATTCTATCGGGTCTCATACGAAGTGACGTTTCAATGAGGTTCTTCATTTCAATTTCACTGTCTTTTCGATTCGGAGCTTCCAGTGATACGCGATAGGGCAACCAATCTAAGTACAGCTCTTGAGTATCTTCACAGGTAATGACGCGCTCATTAAGTGGAATGAATCGCGCTAAGGCGCGAAGCAAGGTGGTTTTTCCTGAGCCAGTATTGCCTGACACCATCATGTTACTGCCTTGCTGGATGTGTCCTTGTAAATAGACCTTCATTTCTTCGCTAAGGGCGCCATACGCCACTAATTCATCAATACCTATAGAATCCCTTGGTGCGACACGTAACGTGATTGTCGCGCCTTGTGGTGTGACGCTTGGCAGCGTACAACACAAGCGGGAGCAATCAGGAAGACGGGCATCCATGATAGGGGACTCATCGGTTAAGGTTTGATTTAAGCATAAGGCAATTTGAGTGATTAAATTTTTAAGGGTTTGCTCTGATACAAAGGTGGTGTCGGTTTTTTCAATCTTGCCGTTGCGCTCGATGGAGATTGAATCGAACCTATCAACAAAGATTTCAGTGACACCGTCACATAAAAACCATTGTTTGAGTGGTTCAAAGTGTTTCTCTACCCATTGCCATTCGTATTGTTTGGCAATAGGAACATCACCAAAGAGCGTTGCTATGGTGTCACTCATGTTGGCCTCTTAATTAGTAGTATTGAGTTTGGCCAAACAAGTGACCATTCAAATAGACTTCGGTGTATCTAAAGGTTTGGGTGCAACCTGTTGGGTAATATGGCCCATCTTTTGAGGTTCGAGCGCATCGTCTGTCTTTTACCATGTGTTCATCAATGGTTTTGGTTTCCATACAGGTATTCTTACCTTGACGGATGCATATCGTTCTTGTGGGAACATAAGCGGCAACGCCATCTTTTGAAGTGTATTTATCTCTAATGACTGACGTATCTCCAGCGGGTCGAACTTCGCAAGATGGAAATGGCGGCATAGAGGGTTGATGCCGTTTGGTTCTTTTCTTAAAGGCTTTCTTTGCGTCTCCACAGCCTTCACCAAATCCAGTCGGTAAACACATCCAAATAGCACAATCGGCTTCGGAGGCGGCGAGTAAAGGTGGTGTATAGAGCAAGGACAGAAGCAGAGGGGGCAGCAGTAAGTAAGGTTTCATGATTGGTATCCTCGATAATAGAGCATGACTTTTTTGATGTAGTTCTGTGTTTCTTTAAACGGGGGAACGCCCCCGTATTTTCTTACGTTGCCTTCGCCCGCGTTATACGCAGCAAGGGCCAATTCAATGGAATCGTATTGGTTTAATAGGCGAGCTAACAACGCCGTGCCAGTATGAATATTTTGCTCAGGATTGAATGGGTCAATGTGAGTGGAGTTCATGTCCATTAACTGCATTAAGCCTTTTGCCCCTTTGGGGCTAACGGCTCTATGATTGAAATTGCTTTCTTGCCTGATGATGGCCAGAACCAAGGCGCTAGGTACGCCGTAATACCGACTGCTTCTAGCGATAGCATCACAATGACGAGTGCATTTAGGAACGGTTTGTTTTCGGTTGTAGCTCGATGTCCAGCCATTGTAATTTCGCGCACCGGTGGATGTGGTATTTTCAGGTGCTGCAAAAGAGAGAGGCGAAAGAGTGCATAGCATTAGCCAGTAGGCAAATACCGTTATATTGATTTTCATGGGGTAAGTCCTTTGGGCTAACGTCGCTTCGCTTTGTTGCACTCAAACACCCCAATTATCATTCTGATAATCGTGAATTTGAGCGTGAAGGTAAACGCAGTGTGTATTGGTGCCAGCGAGTTAATGGCAATGATTGAAGGCTTGGTGTTCGTAATAGGTATTTTTGAAACGCCAACAAGCAGCATGACCATGGTTTTGTATAGAACGGAATGGTTTTACTTTCTAGCTCAATGCTTTTTTGCTTTAACTTGTACTGAAAAAATAACGTACTTCTTACTCTTTTTTGCTTAGTAAACAGCGGTGAAGTCAATACAACCGTAGTGATACCAGCGGCTTGCAGCTCATCAAGAAGAATAAATAAATCCTGGTACATTTCTTTATCCAGTGGTTGGGATAGCGTAGCAAGATGAACCTGAACTTTCTGTTTATTCCAAGGTGATGGAACGATGGCCAATGAGTGAATATATATCGATTGAACGGTAAACCCACAACAATAATGAAAAATCAGAAAAGCAATCACAGCACCATACAATAAGTAATTTGACTCAGGCTGGGTGATAAAACACATTCCTAACAATAGAACGCCAATTCCTCCTGTTTTTTGATAACGATGGTTAAGGTTGCGAATGGTTGATGGTGTGGTTTGGATTAGGTAGCTAAGAAAACTAACGCCTATCATTACAATAGGAACACTAACCAACTCAATGAAGAAGTAAAACGTAGTCATAATAAAGATGTCTCTATGTGGTAAATGACAGGCATGAAAAAAGCAAACCGACTGGCTTGCTTTGGATGAAAATATTAAAGGTTATATTTTGTATTATTGAGCGTGGTTACTTTTTTGCAGGTAAATGCTGACTGATTTTTCTTTGGTAATTTTCGATTCCATTGAGCCAGTGTTTCTAAAGAGGTGTAGCCGTAAACTTCATGTTTTTGAGCAATCAAATACATGGTGATGTGTTGCTGTGACTTAACAGTGTGCATTGTTTCTTCTATGAAATAGGCGTTGATTTACAAGCCTAGAGAGCATGGGTCGCTCGTATTATGTGAAGTCGGAGTATATGCTTAATGTTAGAATTGTCATTTGTATTCATAAGGCTGGTTAGACTATTTGGTTATAAACAAATAGTTAATATATTCATTATTAGCAGGTAGAAAAAAGCGAACGATTGCGTGTGTTTATTATGTGAATTTTTCTTAAAAGTGAGATGTTAATGCAATAAAAAAGCAAACCTGTTGGTCTGCTTTTTTGTGGTTCGATTTATGATGGTTATGATCTTGTTTTGTATTCTTTATGTACGTCCATCATGGTTGATTCTTCTTTGCACTTAAAGTCAGAATCGTTGTTTTTATTAATCGCTCTATTCCATGAACCCAATTTTTCTAATGAGATAACCCCATGTTTCTTATGGGTGGCAAATATGGATAGAAAACTGATTTTTGAGTGATTACATTTAAAATTCAAAACATTACTTTTTTCTGATTAATCCAAGACCAAGTAAACCGATTAACGATAAGAACCCAAGACTACCGCCACTGTCACCGCCGCCTGATTCAGGGGTTGGCTTAATAGTAATTGATTCACTATCTGATAGGTGAAGAGTACCAGTACCTTCTACTGTGTAAGTACAGGTTGAGAACGGTTGAATATCCGAGGCTTGAAAACAAGTACCTCCAGTAATTGTCGCTTCACCAGAAGTGTAAGCCATATCATTTACTTTACCTGATAATGGGTCATGCAATGATTGAACTTTGATTGTGGTTGACCCATTAGAAGTATTCGCAAGGGTTGGGTAGTGCCAGCCATTTATGTTTTCTAAAATGAAGTTTTTCGCGTAAAACAGATTTGTACCAAAGGTGGTGTCGCCATAGCCACTTTTAACAACTGCAACTATTTCATTGTTTACGTTTAGCCATGCGCCGCCGCTATCGCCTTCAATTCCTTGCCCTTGATTGATAAATTGACCATTAATGATATGTGGGGATTTATCTGTGTTTATATGTGCATTAACGGTGGCGTAATGTAATGGATTATCAGCATAATTGGTTGAACCAAACCCAAACAACGTCAGTTTCTGATTTTGAACAGAGATATCATTAGTTAAATCAGCAAAGTAATGGATTTGCTCACTACTTCTACTGCTTGGTAACGTCCAAAGTGATACATCAATACCAGTATCAGGAGTATCCCAATTAAGATGGTCTACTCTAGCAATGCTAGATACCATGGTGTTATCAGAAAAACGAATATTGTCATCGTTAGTACAATGCGCAGCAGTTAAGATGAATTTTCCTGCTATAACCGTTCCTGTACAGTCCATTTCGACCATATCTTGATAGTTATTCCAATTGACAGACGTACCATTAGTGACAGCATAAGCATTGCTTGATAGCAATAAGGTAAACAGTAATTTAGTGGCTAATTTCATTTTAATAAGTCCTTGTTTTTATGAGATCTATTATATCACTGTGTGGGTTGATGGGTACTTAATTATTCTGTTTTTGGTTATGATCTTTTGTTCTAAAAAGTCAGTGACTTATGATCGTTTAAGACGCTGATTACTCAGCGCCTTTTTAGTGGTTTATGTTAGTTTTGAATAAGCACTTTTTGAATGCTTACTTTGGCATGAGCCGTTCCCCATTTTTGCTCACTTTGTTTATGACCACCGCAGTTTACTTGTTGGCGACTCTCTCCTCCCATGACTTGAGATCCCGTAAATCGTGCATTTGCCGTTGCAGTCAGTCCACAGTTTTCTGATTTATCGGTAACAGAGGCAAGGGTTAAACCTCCACTGTTTCTTGGAAACGTTGCGGTTCCTTCACTGGTTTGTACCATGATCATTTTGGCATTGCTTGGGATATTAACTCGACCAGTAGTGTTGCCTGTATAAATCTGCTTCCATTCACCTTCAGTACTTCCAAATTGAGAAAGTTCATATTCTGTATAGCCTTTTGCTGGCGGTGGGGCTAGTGCGTTTAATTTCGCATTGTAGGCGGATTGATCTTTTACCGCATCTTCATAGGTTACTTTTGCGTAAGCCGATGGGAGTAGGATCAGTGTCATCATGCTGGCGATCAGTGTTTGTTTTAACATGGTATTTCCTTAATTAATGGTTATAGAGTTTTACATTGAGTGATGGCGGTTAAATAACCTGAGTGGTTGATTTTAATATCACCATCACTGTCTTTTTTTACGATGTTATCAAGCCCAACTCGCCATTGAGTGGCGCTTGTTGATTTTAAATACGCACGAATGCGCCCTGTACTGGTGTGCTCCTTTGGTGTGGTTATTTCTCCTATCATGAGATTGATGATGCTTTCTTTTCCTTCGGGACAATTTGGTCTATCAACGATGTCATCGTGTTTGACTAAAAACACATTCACTAAGCCATCAGAAACCACGGTTTGAGTGCCGTTGCTGTTTTTGATGGTGACGTCTTTGACGTTGGTTATCGCAAAGTTACCGCCCACATCCCAATCCCCAAGTAACGTCGAATCATCCCCGCTACGTTTCACCAATCCGTCATACGCAAAGGCCATGTCGGGCCTGTTTATGTATATCGTCATTTGGTTTAACGCGGGGTCATACTCATTGGTTGGTATTTGCGTGAGCATGGAAATACTCATCGACAATTCCGTGGTAAACGCGGGATCTCTTTGGTCTGGAAGCGTAAAGCGCATGACTGCTCGCCATGTGTTGGTGCCTGTTGGTGTTACCAGCGGCTCTCTTTCATAATTGATTTTCCCCCACGGGGTTTGGTCAATCAAAAAACAGAAGCCTTGAGCATTGTCAGCGGGTAAACAGGGT
>NZ_JARDAK010000039.1:0-6833 GCF_056470645.1 Pseudoalteromonas sp. TP27
TGGTATTTTTGATTCAATAACGACTTCAGGTAAATAAAAAGAACCATCAGGAGCTGTTGTTACCTGATCTTCTTTTTCAACTTTGTGTGCAAATTCCAGGGTGCGATTTATTAAAGCACCCTCAACTGGATTACCGTTTAAAGTGATTACCCCTTTTACTTCGGAGCACATGTGTACATTGTATTTTTTTATTAAACCAAACATAGTGGTTTGGGCCTCCTTACCTATATTTCTAATTATTTAAAATAAGTACCATTAATTAAAAACGTGAAAGTAAATGACTTTCAAGCGTTACCTCATTAGCCATATCATGTTGAATGCGCGCAATACTCGCAGCAAGAGCAGCTTCATCTGATAGTGCTTGCTATTTGAATTGGCTCCCAAAAGAAACCTGTAACGTTACCTTACTTTTCTTGTTTTCATTAAATAAACGCATAAACCAGATAATACCTCTCAGTTACTCGCGATGCTGTTTGACTGTTCAATTAAAAAATAGATTCAGCTTTACTTAGCTCTTCACCTTGCATGACCTTTTGCGTAAGTTCGGTGCCCTTACACAGCTTATGCCAGCGAATAACAATCGCTTTGTCATTTAATCGATTCGCTTTTTTATCATCTACATACAGCACTAAATGGGTGTGGTTACTCATTGCTGCATAAGCACACACGTCAATACAAAACACTTTGGCTAACTCAAGGAGTTTGTCTTCAACCCACCCTCTGCGGTGCTCGTAAGATTGACCTGTAAAATGCTATTCACCGCACAAACAAGTACGCCGAACACAACGCGAAATACAGTGGTAATATTTTGTATCAACCAAACTTAATTGACGCTTTCTTGCGTAATGCCATAAAACTCCCTGCTAATTTTTCACAATAATTAAACAGTAGCCACTACTTAAAGAGCAAAATTTAGGATGGGAGTCTTGTTTATTTTATTGATGTTTATACATTAGCTCGTCTTGACTTCAAGGGAGCGTCAATATATGTCTTTGTTATTTTTTACTTTTACAAGTTTCTCAATTGCATAACTATATCTGTCATTACATTCTTTTCTCCAAGCTCAGATAAAAAATTATGTTGTTCAATAATTTTAACCTTTTGTAAGTTTTCTAGCTTATTAGCACCCCCTAATGCCAATGCTGGTACAAATGTATACATTTCATCAGCTTCTAGGGCACCAAGTTTATCTAATGCTCTTTCAAATAAAGGTAGATCATCTAAATCTTTCTCCTCCATATGAGTCTTAGACATTGAGGCAAAAAATAAATCAATAATTCGATCTGAACCTCTGGTGTTAAGATTATCGGTATTATCTGAAGGTAAAAGCATACCGTAGAGAGGGTTTATTTTTAAGCTAAGGCCTGAACTCTCTCCCCAAACAAATAAGCGACCAAAAGCACTCCGCCCTATTACATAATATTTATCAAGCCCTTTTCTCTCTCTTTCCTCAAACTCTGTGCCATGTATCCAACTCTGTAAGATATCACTATAATCTGCTGGATCGACGAGCCAAAAAATACCATTTCCCCAACCACAAAAGCCATAACTCTGCCAGTACTCGATTAGACGGTCGGGTAATTTACTTTTAAAAAAGCTAAGAGACTCATCGCTTGGTTTTCGTTGTTTAACCGCAGGTCCGAAACCAGCATAATTATAAAAGTTATCAAAAAAATTGTTCATTATTTACACCTGTGTAAGTTTACATTCATGTAAGTATTTGGGCCCATATCTTTTAATGCATTATTAGCCTGTACATCCATAGCTAACACTCTACTTAATTTTTCTTTTTCACCCAATGCATTGCTAATAAACTAGACACCCACTCTAAATTAGCAAGCAAAGCTGTGTCACCCAATGCATTGCTAATAAACTAGACACCCACTCTAAATTAGCAAGCAAAGCTGTGTCACTAGATTTATTTTTTTAGGTTAATAATTTATTTTTTAAGACTGCGTTACTTCTTTTCATCTACTAAATAAGCCACTTTCATCTATAAACCTAAATTATACGCATAAAAATGACTGCATGGTGCAGTTGTGATTTATTACTGAATAGCTTTACTGAGTAGTTTAAGTTTATGCAAGTAGCTTTTCGCAGTTACTGATGTTCGCTCGCCGTTTTCTATTTAAATTTTCGCAGTAACCTATTTGTGAAGTGGGCCTGCCTACTGCACCATGAAATACGCGCGTGAATTGCGTGGTGAGTTTTAACCAGTTTTCTGGGGAAATATTTAACCTTTCTAACAAAGGGAGGTTCATATTATCAATATATCCGCGTTTATCCTCCCGTATTATTCGCCCTGTTAGTTCAACAAGTTCAAGGTACGATTTAAGTTCAAACGGCAGCCCTTTTGGCATTATTTGACGTGGCATGCCTGCAAAGCGAAGTAGTTGTCTCGGTTGTTTGCCATCTTTTGCGGATGTTAGTCGCTTTTGAACACTGGTATGGTCAGATTCTTCTGGTGTATTTGCCATTTTGGCCCTAATTGGGTTTAAATCTACATACGCCATGCAGGCCGCCAGTGCTGCTTCATCTAATAATGCTTGAGACGTAAATCGCCCCTCCCAAAAACGACCAGTGCAGTTATCTTCTTTATTTGCTCTGCGAGCAATATTTTCATTTAACAACCGCATAAACCAGCTAATACTTGATAGGCGCTCTCGATATTCCTTTACTGTTTGATTGAAAAAGATGAGCTCAACTTTACTTAGCTTTTCACCCTGTACATATTTTTGCGTTAACAATGTGCCTTTACAGAGTTTATGCCAGCGAATAACAATCGCTTTATCATTCAGCCTATTTGCTTTCTTATCATCAACATACAGTACTAAATGGGTATGATTACTCATTACGGCATAAGCACAGACATCAATACAAAATATCTTGGCTAATTCAAGCAGTTTATCTTCAACCCAGCCTCTGCGGTGCTCGTAAGATTGACCTGTAAAATGGTCTTCACCGCACAAAAAAGCACGCCGAACACAACGTGATATACAGT
Source organism: Pseudoalteromonas sp. TP27 (assembly GCF_056470645.1). Classification (NCBI taxonomy): domain Bacteria; kingdom Pseudomonadati; phylum Pseudomonadota; class Gammaproteobacteria; order Alteromonadales; family Pseudoalteromonadaceae; genus Pseudoalteromonas; species Pseudoalteromonas sp. TP27. The sequence continues at coordinate 3,002 of NZ_JARDAK010000039.1, forward strand.
GGTAGTACTTTGTATCAACCAAACTTACTTGACGCTTTCTTGCGATTGCCATAAGACACCCTGCTTGTTTTTCACACTGACAAAAGCCTAGTACTTAGTTAGCAAAACTGCAAAAAATTAGGATGGGTGTCTAATTTATTTATTTGTAGCATGTTTCACTTATCATGAAAGTACGACAGGCTAAGGAAATACTCATTTTATTTGTGCTAACGACTTCGTGTGCCAATACTTTGCGCTCAGAAGCCTTTACCACTTTTTGCCATTGCCTCTTGAATGGCCTCAGATTTTAGTCGCTCTTCAGCATACATTTTCTTTAAACGGCGATTTTCATCTTCAAGCTCTTTCATTCGTGTCATTAAAGACGCATCCATACCGCCGTATTTAGCGCGCCATTTATAAAAGGTTGAATTGCCCATACCATATTCACGGCATAGCTCAGGGATTGGCACACCGTTTTCGGCTTGCTTCAAAATAGCGAGGATCTGACTGTCTGTAAAATGTGCTTTTTTCATAATTTTCTCCTGTGTTTACAATAAGAGAAAATTCTACGCTTGGCTTCTATTATTTTTCGGGGGGATTACCGCGTCTCTTAACTTATTTTTTAAAGTGGGTGTCTTGTTTGTTTTGCTCGATTCGCCAAGCATAACTAAACGTGCATTGCCCGCCATTGTTTTATAATTTACATCCGTGTTTATTTTATTCATTACCTATCCTTGTTTTTTAATTAAATTTTGAAAACACCATTTATAAAATTCAATAGCGTCATTATTTTCAGAACTGTAAGGAGCAACTGCATATTCATAGCTCATTGCAAATAAAAGCTCTTGTGCAGTGAAGTTACATTCTTCACTTTTTGAATAACATTCCTTAACTCCACGCCATAATTGCATTGCGCGACTTACGTAGTCATCACCCCACTTTTCTTTAAATTGCTTGCTGGGGTTGTTTTTTAAAGTAAATGAAGCAACGTCTTGAAGTGTTAAGCGGGTCGTATTTATACACATCATAATAAATAATTAGCTTTTCGGTAACTTACAATCCAGGTTTTCTAGAGCAGAAATCACTGAAGAGTCAGGTACTAAACAATGCACTGAAACCAAATGTAAAATAGATGAGTCTACAATTAAATTTATTTCTCCATTGGGGATTCTGTACTCATATTTGGATATAACTTTATTTTCCTCATGTAATAAAAAGTTTTTTTCATTACATATAGGACAAATTGCTATATGGCGTCTTTTATTAATTACCTCTGCCTTATCTAGAGCATCCAAAAACCATTTCAAAAAAGCTTGTTTTTCTGAATTTGATTTAAACTCATTACTCATTAAATCTAAATTGATCTTACGATCATTGGGCTTTCGTGAAATCATATTCCATACCTCATTTCAAAATCTAAACGGTATTATTTCACCAGTACAATGCCACTACATTTTGAATAAAACTTATAAATAAGTAATCCAATAAAGAGAATGCTATCTTTCTATTTGAAAAATTTTTTTCTTATACAAATGTAATAGTTTCTATGAGAAAGGTAAAATATCTCCTGATTATTTCAATTACCAAACCTCAACACTATAAATCTACTTCAATTATATTTTGTAAATTTGGGGTCGATTCTAAAAAAAACTTCCATTCAAGAAGTGCGTTTTTCAGCTGTTGCGTAGTTAAAATTTGAAAGTAGCTATCATCAAGTAAAGAATAAACTTGTGCGTTCTCAATAGTAAATTCAGCTCCCCATCTTTCGCGATCCCAGTCAAGAACAGCAAATTCACTAGTTAAAACAGAGTTTATTCTTTTTATGCCTTCATCAACCCAAGCAATAGTATCATTGTATGGTAACCCACCATCATCCATGAGAAGACTAGATAGGATACTTTTACCATCGTTATTCTCTGTGATTGAAGAGCAAACTGGATAAATAGAATCAACGTCTTTTTTCCAAGAAAAACTTATTTTCATAATTAAACCTTAATATAATGAACAACTCCAAGAGGTTGTAATGAAAATTAATACTCGCCCAAGGAAAATACTAAATTATCAGACAGCTGAAGAAGTCTTTATTAATTAGTGATTTAAGGTTTGGTGCACTTGGAACCTGAATTCGGGTTCCATAATAATTCTAAAACGCCTTAAGCTTGGCGTTTATAGCTCCTTTGTGTTTCAGTTTTCATTTAATGATTCATTTTCAGCTAATGATGTTTTGGCTTGCTTTTGTATATATTGAGCGCGATGCTCCAAATCAGTCCTATCTGCATAATTTATTACATAATCTGTATGAATGATCACTTTATTCCACATACCAAGCTGTTGATAAATTGTGGCCAGTTCAAAATGAGCTGAAACCCTTTGAAAATTAATCTCGCTATCACTGGAAAGTAAATATAATTCATATAATCGTGCAGATTCTTTTAAATCCTTTTTAACAAAGTGGCCACTTCGGTATATCCAAGCCAGTTTTTTTAAAGCACTATTCTCGTTATTTGCAATACGAGTATTAACTTCTGCTAAATAACGAGACCCATCACCAGTGTGCACACCAATGTAATATAAAGCCTCCCAATCACCAAGACTATAAGCTCTTTCACACCATGCTTCTAATTGTTCAGGTGCATGCATTAAGCTCTTTTGGCATTGTTTAGCAGCTTTCTCTACAGTTAAGTTAGGAGAGTTAATGTCTATGTCAGGAAAAAGTGATGCTCTCAAAACTGAAGAAAATGCAAAACACCCAACAAACATTATTATTGATACTATTTTTACCATTGTAATGAACCATCACTATTTACCCGCTTTTCAGGTATATGCACTTGAAAAGATTTAACAGATGATTCGTACGGGTAGCCTTCTCGATAAAAATAGCGTTCTTTTAAGGATTTATCCTGATTAGAGTCATCTGAGCAGCGTCTGTCACTTATGCAACTTAATCCTCCGATAAAGTCGATAAAACGTACATTATAAATATTATTATCTTTAAGAAATACATCAACACCAGTCTGATTTGCAGCATTTAGTACCGCATGAAAACGATGCATAAAAGCGACTACTTTATTCTGACTAGATTTGTTTAATATAGTAGCCAAATTGACTGCCCAAAGTGCATTTCTAGAAGTATGAGTATCAAAGCAATCGCCCTCTTCCATCTGCTCTGAAGAGCATACGCTATCCATTATATCCATTGTTTCAACCGATACATCAAGCGCGATTATTTTCATTCCAATGTCACGCGCAGCCTTTACAAGTTCACCATACGCATGAGGTGTTAAATAGCCATGCGTCCAATACTTATCAAAATATTGCTGTATAACATTAAAACCTTTACCCGTTCGCTGATAAAAGTCTATTTTTTCCTGCATAAAACGTGGCAGCATTTCAATTGCAAAATGCGTAAAACCAGCAGTTTTTAACTGTTTGATTGCCTTAATTGCTTCATACTTATAACCAGCAGTACTGTGGCTTGATTCACCAAGCATAACTAAGCGCGCATTACCGGCCATTGTTTTATAATTTACATCCGTATTTATTTTATTCATTGTATTTCCTTATGTTTTAAAAATTAGTAAGCTAACTAACCTGAACTCTGGTTAAGAGATTTACTAACATATTGAACTATGGTGATATTTAAATTTATTTTCTCTAGCCAGAGATTTTCAGTGAAAGCAAGGCGAATTTACGCGTCAATAGCGGGCCTATTGCAAGTAAATTCAACGCAGTTAGTGCTGAAAATAGCTGCTTGAGATAGATTTATTATCCAGAGTTCAGGTTAACTACACTCATGCTCTATATTTAAATGTCTGCTAGCTACAAGCCATGAATCTAACTCAAGGTTTATTCG
>NZ_JARDAK010000040.1:0-6737 GCF_056470645.1 Pseudoalteromonas sp. TP27
CATGGCATTGAGTATCAAAATAAATCTATTCATAAACCAATTCAAATCATTAAAAAAATAGATAAAAGTAGTCCTTTATTATCTCAAGCCTGTAGTGATGGTGATGTATTAGATTGCTCTATTGGGTTTTATCGCCCAAGTGCAACGTCAGGGTTAGAAAAGTTTTATGAGTTAGTCCTCACTGGCGCAAGAATTAAAAGTGTTTCTATGCACATGCCTCATATTATTGATTTTAATCAAGATGAAATTCAAGAATCAGTACTTATTACTTATCGAGATATTCAGTGGAAACATTTATCGGCTAACACTAATGGTTATAGTTCTTGGCTAACGGCACTTGATAATGAATAAAGATTTTGAAGATGATGAAGTAAAACTTGCGATAAAAGGTTTATTAGCGCAATGCAATTCTTTAAGTCTTGAATGTCTTAAAGATCCAGATGTTCAAAATGAGTTTAGACGACAATACATACATATTGGTAAGTGTTTAAAAGCAGATTATGACGAAGGCATAATATCAAAAGATGAAGTTGTTCAGTACGTAAGAAAAGAGCGAAGAAGCCTAATTGATCAAGCTCGTGATTTAAGTTTGTATGGTATTGGTGTGATAGGAGGGATAGCACAAGCCACAGGAGGCGCAGTAATGTGTGCTTCTGCGCCTTTAACAACGATTGCAGGTGTTGCGTTATGTGCAACCGTTGGTACTCCTATGATGGCGCATGGGGTAAATAATACCTATGAGAATAGCGCAAATATTATGGACTATTTACGTGGTGAGCAAGAGATCAAAAATACAGGATTTGTAAGGCAGGGTTATCATTTAGCGTCTAAGCATTTAGGGTATTCTAATAGAGAGGCTGATCTTGCTTATAGTATGGTCGATTTAGGATTATCTCTTTATGGCTTTAAAAATACCTTAAAAAAAGTCCCTTATGCAAATGTTCCTGATGCAACGCAATTTAAGTTATTTAGATCGTTAGCATCTGATTACGAGAAAGGTTGGCGAACTATGGGGGCGGGCTCTCTTGCAGGAGAAGCTATAGGTAGTGCGAGTAATATAGATGGGATGTACAATACTTATAATGAATAATTTATTTACATACATCATAGTGTCATTGTTTTTTTTATGGCTATCGTTTCTTTCTTATAAATGGATTAGGACTAGGTTGCATAGTTCATTTAACATTATGATTTATGGCTTGTTTAATACGGTTATTTCAGTTCAACAATACTCTATTTTTTTTGGAGATAGGCTTGCTTCTTATTACCCTTTTGAAATAGACATTACGAATAGTATTGTACTTTTGTCTTTATTGTTTTTAATCGCACATATCTATTTAATGATAAAACCGATTAGAGATAAGTGATTTTTAAGTGGATAAAAACTTACATTCAAATACACGAAAGCCCCAATAGTTTGACACCATTGGGGCTTTCGTATTTAATGGGGTGCTTGTTCGGGATTGCAGTCCCAACAAAGCGTGACACCAACAAACCATACTTGTGATGTACTGCTAATTATACAGCCGTATTCACAGAATACAACGTATAAGAGGCTGAACATGAAAAGTAGAGTTACCTTACCCCCCCTAAATACATGGCATCCGCAAGAATCTTTAACTTCTGAATATGAAGTTATTCCGCTTGGTGAACGCAAGAAAAAACACATTCCAACCCTAAACCGAAAGATATTCAACACGCTTGAAAAGCATGGCGCGTGGATCAATTCGCAATGGCCTTTCTTAGTTCATAAGTTGGTTGAGGTCGGTATGCGTAAGCGTAATCTCTCATTTAAAGAAGTACATAAGCGCAATATTGAAAATACGTTACGTTGGATTGCCTACCATTCTGACACGGTAACTGGTTGTATTAATGTCACTCATTTGTGTATTGAAATTGGTAAAGAGATCGGGGTATCGAGTTCGACCATTTCAGTGATCATGAAAGAGCTAGTGATCATGGGGCTGCTGTATGAGCCTGAGCAAAGTGGACAATCCATACAAGATATTCTGCATGATGGACGATTGCCAAGAACACTATGCACCACTCCGTTATTCTATGAAATATTAGGTATCAATCAGACTGAATTAGAGCGTTTACGTTCTATTGAGATCCGAAGACGTGAAATTGAATACGCCAAAAGACAAGAAAAATACGACGCAGAAATAGCCCTAAAAACATACTGCCACAGTAATATTTTGCGTGTATGGGAATATCGTCACACTCAATCAACCTCTAGTTATAAAATTAAATTGGCTGATATGGAGCCAATGACTCGCCTCACCTATATTTCACGTAAGCTGCTTGAGCGTATCAAAGCGAAAGGCTGGCCTATCAGCACCGAAAAAGAGCACATCACTAAGATGGCCAACAATCTACTGCGTAGAATGGGGTTATCTGTTAAACGCTCTGAGTTCGCGCCCCCAATAACATAACTCTTCTTATTTTATTACGCTCTTAGCTGAGTGGGTATTCCTATGCGTGTCATTTATGTCGGTATAAAAATCGAACAAAAACAGTAAAGCACACAAGTCATTTACTTGGTATTGATGGGGATTGTTAGCCTGTTTTTATAAGTTATACATTAATGTCGGAATAGCCCCTTTTTAATTCAGATATAGCCCCTTTCTAAACCCTGCTAATATTCTTTTCTTATCTAATTCAAAATTATCCTATTCCACCTATCGGTGTTGATAAAAAGGAAACGGCCTCTCGACTGCTACGCAGTGAGGCCTTATGTCGGTGTGGATAGTGCTTTTTGTCATTCGACAGGAAAGTAATATTGACTCTGTTTGTTACGGGGTAGCTTTATCGCTTCGCGATGATTCTGGCATGAAAGAAAATCAAGATCCTAGGGCGAACGAAAACAGCAAGGCTTCATCTGCTGATTTTGGGCGTTCTGGAGACAAACGAAGTGCGTCAGGGTTTCAAAGGTTTTTACCTTTGGCACGGCATGTTTAACCAAATACGTATGTAGAGGGTGAAAACGTGCCTGTCGTGCCTATATTAAAAATCGGTATCTGTCCGTTATCAAATGGAAAATACTAACGATTTGATTGTGTGAGTTAATTTATATGTAACCCTTATTTTTTCAGTAAATGACTAAATAAGGACTTTTTTTCTTTCTCTGGCACTGGCTCTTTATGTGCTTGGATCATCGCCTCCAGTTTATTAAAACGTTCAGAAATATAATGTAAGTCATCATCAAGCATTTCTCTTTCGTAGGCGTAATACGACTTATCAATCGAGTGATGCACTCGATCGGCATGAGTTTGATACAAATCTCTTTTATAGGCGAACAATCCCTTAACTAACACTTCCCTTAAAAGATCTGCTTTATCTTTTTGCGTGTCATTGAGTAAGTCTTCAATCTCTGTATTAATTCGACCGTCCACGCGAACGGACACTAAATGGGTTTTGGATTTATTCATGGCCTGCTTTTCTCTTTTGTCTAATTCGGTAAAGAACCGTCTTTAAATAATCCTTAGAAACAGTGACATTTTTGGTCTTTAGAAAAGACACTATATGATCTAATGACACGCCCTCACTCATCGAGGTAGTTATCACTTCATACAGTTCATTAATGACGGCTGTTTTTGATTTGGTGTGATGCTTTTTTGTGTACAAAAGTAGCTCTTTTTCTAGCGGTGTTTTCTTTTTCATAGAACCTCTTGTTGATTACCAATTGATAGCTCAAAGATTACACTTGAAAAGTGAATAATCAAGATAGTTATTTTCTATGGATGAAGTTTGCTAATTTATTAGAGTAACCTTAATGTAAACATGAGTAATCAATAAGTTACATTTAGCATTCTGATTACCAAATGATTACCTTGTGATGTCTAATTTTAAGATAGGCACGACGGGGACGTTTTCACCCTCTGCTACGCATTTGATAAAAACATCCCTGTGCCAAAGGTAAAACCTTTGAAACCTGACGCACTTCGTTTGTCTCCAGAACGCCCAAAATCAGCCCATAAAACCTGGCTAATTTAGTTCGTCCTGGCTAACTGTTCAAAATGAACGTTACAGGGTGATTATTGGGTGAACCGGTTCGAGAATTTATTGCCCTGTAAATCGCTCTGAAAGCGTCATAAACTTTCAAACGTGTTTTTGGGTATATCGGTGGGGTTTATATCTGAAAAATGCCGCTACGTGGATTCTGGGTGGTTTAATGGCTGTTTTGAGGGGCTAAGTTGGCTATTTAACATAAGGGGCATATCGCGCATCAAATTTTGTTTCTTTATTAGCTTTGCTTTATGCTTATTTCTTTTTTCTTGTGTTGGTCTTATGTTAGGTAATCCTCGTTTAAGAGATAGTCATTTACGTAATCGTCCGTACCCATTAGGTAAATTACCTGATGAAAGTATTTACTCTATAGGTCGTTCTCTTGCTTATTTAATTGCGGTTGGAGAAAGCGATCTTAGTGGTGAAAAGTGGGAGAAAGTTTTTTCTGAATCAATATCTGGTAGAAATCTAAGCCGCCCATTAGGCTTGGCCGATGTAGTTAAGGATTCTTTTTCATGGTCTGTTAAAACGGTAAAAAATAAAAAACCTCATGAAGTAAAGACTATACGTATTATATCAGGCCGAAATAATGTGACGTATTCGTTTGGTATTGATAACCCATTGGAAGATGTGTCTTTAACTGGGGAGGCTGTAATATCTATATTTAATGAGAGAATTAAAACGGCTAAATCTGAATATAAAGATATTACAAATGCAATTTTAATAAGATCTCTTGATTTAACTGCATTTACTTATTTTGAAAAAGAAGCAGAGATCATCGATCCAAAAAGTGTGAAATGGAGCCTAAATAAACGAGGTAATCTTGAGGGGCATGATATTAATGGGCTTCATTTGTATACGTGGCAGCCTAATGGGAGTCAGTTTACTATTATGTATAATGTGCCTGATGATGCTCAAAAATTCACAATTCGTAAACCTGACTCTTTAGATTTTGATTCTGTTATAACGTTGATTGGATTTGATAAATCTTGGGTTAGTATTCGTTAATGATTATGCGACACTCATTTGATTAATGTCATTAATTGCGGCCATCATACTTTTTGCTATCTTTTTTATGACAGGAACAGCCACGCTATTACCTGCTTGTTTTCTTAATTGTGTGTATGGGACAACTATCTTAAATTCTTCAGGGAATCCTTGTAATCGAAGGAGTTCCCGTGATGTAGGCCTTCTAACACCGTTAACTAATAAATAATTATATGACGCTCCAGCTCTTAAGGCGCAAGAATATGGGAGTGGTGAAACATTCCCTGATATGTTTTGATGCCAAATACTGGGTTTTGGAGCTTCTTTTTTTAAATTATTCAATCTACTTTGTTTAATATCATCATTAACAAAAAATTTTGATTCTACATTTTTATCATTTTCTAAAATTTTTGAAAGGTCGTAATTTTCAGAACCTATTGGAAATTCAAAGTTAATAGTATGATCTAAAAAGCCAACAATAAATGCTCTTTCTCTTTTTTGGGGAACTCCAAAATCTAGGGCATTTAGTATTGTATGATGAACTTTATATCCTAAGTCTTCGAGAGTTTTTATTATAACTTTAAATGTATTTCCCTTATCATGGGATTTTAACTGTTTAACATTTTCTAGCATAAAAGCCTGAGGTTTTTTTTCTTTTAATATATTAGCTACATTAAAAAACAATGTTCCTCTAGTATCATCAAATCCGTTCATTTTCCCTATGATACTAAATGCCTGACAAGGAAAACCTCCTAGCAATATGTCGTGATCTGGGATTGAGGTTGGTAATATTTTTGTTATATCACCATGCGGTTTTTCATTGAAGTTTGCTTCATATGTTTTTTGTGCGTGAACATCCCACTCAGATGAGAAAACGCATTGACCCCCTTCATTTTCAAAACCTAATCTGATTCCGCCAATACCTGCAAATAAGTCAATAAATTTAAAGCTCATGATATAAACCTCATATTGAAACTGAATATCCATTTGGATAATTTTCAAAATTGTTAGGATTTTTAAATTCACAATATTTTTTTAATGAAGCAGTTAATGAGCAAGTTAAATTATATTGTTCTTGTTTTGTTTTTGATTTTTCAATGCCGTATTTTTTGATTTTTTTTAAAGCTATTACATAGTTATCTGGGGACGATACTGCTAAATGAAGAGGTTCAATAATTCCATTATGAAGTCGTTTACATCGGCATAAGTGGTCACCTGAAACTTTTAGAGATAAATTCTTATTACATACAAGCCACTTTCTAAATTCTTCCTTATCTTTTTCAAACATACCTATAATTCCTTTGTTGATAAAAGCGCTAGATTATAGCGCTTTTATCAACAAAGGGAAGAACAATAATTAATTTAGAGTTAACAAGGGGTTTGAAGTTACATGCTCATGTATGTTCTGAACTGATTTAACGTAACTCTCGTTCTACGAATCGCAAAGGTCGCCTATTGGCGGCCTTTTTTGTGGTAAAGATCTCAATGTCGTTATTTCAGTGAAAATGAATAGTGATTAGTAAATATGCCTATAGTTTTAAGCATTAGTAATTCTCCTATTCTTGATAAACTATATCATTACGATGTAGTTAAATATTGGAAATAAAATGGCTGGAATTGCTTACTTAACAATTAATAGTATGAATAAGGGATGTATTTCTCAGGGGTGTAACTCATTAAATTCTGTTGGGAACTCATTTCAGCGTGAGCACGAAGATGAAATTACGGTCTTATCAGTTACG
>NZ_JARDAK010000041.1:0-6674 GCF_056470645.1 Pseudoalteromonas sp. TP27
ACGATGTGGCGAACTGGACCTTTAGATTTGTTCTTATATTTGACCTTAACGGTCTTTGAACGCTTACTAATACTGGTGTAGTTAGGGGATCGCAAAGGGACGTTCATCAAAGAAAATATAGAATCGATAAAAGCTTGAAGCGCCCGTAAAGGGAGAGAGAAAATCCCTTTAATCATCAAAGCTGTTTCAATAGCTGTATCAGAAAATTGAAAGCCTCTACCACGTTTGCCATGGTGTTTTTTGCATTGCCACGCTTTAACGGCTGAGTCGTCAATCCAAAAAGTTACTGAGCCTCGTTTGCACAAGGCTTCATTATACTCATTCCAGTTCGTTATCTTCTTCTTCAATTTACCCATAACATCACTATGCTTCTGCTCCATGGGAGCAGATCGCAGGATTGAGGAAAGGTTCAACTTATTTAGTCAACAACGCCACTAATAGAGCTAAGTGATCGCATGGGAGTAATTCCTTGAGATATTTGATAAATAGACTTTTTTTGATTGAATGTCTGCTTTTTAATACAACGTTTGGGTGTTTTTGTTGTCTATTTAAGTGACTATTGAATGGGGGTATATATGAGTCAGCATCCAAAAAAGAAAATGCGAACCATTGCAGTTATACAAGCTGAAAAACATAAAATGTACGGGTTTACTTCACTCGAAACTTTATCAGGGTGGCATGGCAAAATTGATAAGAATAAAAACTTAAATTTTGAGTGCAAAAAAGAGTCTCAATGTATCGGTGTAACCAATGTTGTTGAAAAAATTTGAATCTAGATCAGGTTTGCATAAGAAGCTTAATTTGCATTTGATACGTAAAAAATACGAAATATACGGATATGTTTCATTAGATAAATTAGCTGAATGGAATCAATTAATACCAAAGAAGGAAGATAGTGGATTCACGTGTAAAAAAGAATACCAATATATTAATAGTCTTGATTGATGAGAGTTTATCTATTATGAAGTCATATACACTTCTTTTTAGTCTTACGTAGTAGCTGAGCTGTTGTTGTAAAAATTATCATCCTCCACTTAATTAATATGTTATTTCAATAGCTTATTTATGGTTTGGTTGGAAATGTTTTACGCCAAATTATCCTTTGATCTCTTTGTTTGTTATGGTGCCACAGCGCTAATAAGTTATGTTAATGATATGTTTGTGCAGCGCAATATTTCAGTTAATCACTTTGCGGTTTATTGAGTTTGCATCTGAATTACGTAAGAAATTATGCCAATATCAGTTCACTACCATTGACTTTTCAGGAAGTTTAATGAGACATATGTTCGAGTAAAAGGGAAATGGTTTTATCTTTATAGGGTAATTAATAAATAAGGAGAAGCTATCATTTATTTCTATCAAAAAAGAAATAGATTGTTTATCAATTATTCATTAAGCCTTGTTTGAGGTCGTATAGCTTAGACAATCAACCTAAACGTTAAACATAGATAAGCTTCTTCGTACGCTAATACCATTGAATCAGAGCATGATACCGTGGCTACTGGTGGTCTCAAAATTAGAAAACAGGCTTGATGAACAATTTAAGGATTTGAATTATTGTGAATTTTAAATAAGGGGGAGATATTTCCCTTTATAAGTAACTTTTTCAATGTGGAGGTTATTTATTAATAATTGAGTTTATTGTTGGGATATTTAACTTTACTAATTATTTTCAACAAGCCTCTATTATCGACGTTTACTTTGAGTCAGCCTCAAAATGAGGCTACTCATGGGCAGTTCTAATGGTGGTGAAAATAGAATTCGGTTAAATCAAGATATCGCCAATCTATTGGTGATATCTTGATTAGATGTTGAATCTCGTTTGTTAATAATTGGCGAAAATCATCAATATGGCATTCATGAGAAAAACTATGAGCATACGTACACCGAATGTAGTCAGTTTTAAAGGGGTTATGATTGTAACTAACTAAACTATATGAAAGACTAGCCTGTATAATCAAATTTATATGTCCTGCGACTAGACGAGCTTTTCTATTAAAAAAGTACACGTTTTGATTTACAGAACCTTTTGACATAGTCGATGAAGGAAGATCAACAAACATAATTATTTTTGTATTATGCTCTTTTTTTGCGGCTTTAAGCATCGATATCAGAAATTTTCGGTCATCAATACTTCCTACTTCAACTATATAACCAAGATGTTCGAGCCTTTTGATGCTTTTGCCTGGTAAGCTATCAAGTATAGAAGGAAGCACTGGAACAATAAATTTCGACCCAGGATTGTGATTTAGAATGATAGATCCTACAGCAGAATAATAGCAACCGCTATGCGTAAGCATATATAATCGTACATCTGGCATAGGGTTACTCCAAACAATTTTTTTATTTAGCCTTTGTAAGTATTCTAAACTAAGCTTATGTTCTAGGTGGCTGATTGCAATGCTTGCTTGATGAAATTTAAAGTCAATGTAATTTAAGTGTAATTTTTCGTCAATTAAGCGGCAGTTTTCTCGAAAGAAATAATTATAGTTGCTGATGTGTTTAGATATAATTTTGAAAGACTTAAAATAAAGGTAAAGTATGACTCTGATTATTGTAAGCAACAGTTGCTTTGATCTATCTAACATGCTAATTCCTCAATATCAAATATTGAGTTCACATAATTTAGCATTGTTTTATCGTGAGTAATCACGATGCAAATGCCTTGATGATTTTTAATCAACTTATAAATGAATTCAGAGTTGTTGCTATCGAGGTGTGATGTAGGTTCATCAAGAATTAATACATCATGTTTTTTGTATAATGCTCTTGCTATACATAACCTTTGTTTTTGACCAGATGATAATTGAACTCCTCCGTTTCCTAATAATGTCATAACACCATTGTGTAAGTTATTAACTTCATCGATTAACCCAACACTTAGTAATGTGTTATAAAAATGATTTTTATCATATTCTTGTTCTTGAATAATGTTTTTTTGAACACTTGTGTTTTGAATTGTGTCATCAGCAAACGAGACGCTTATAGATTTTCTATATTTTTTAATGCCAAATTTCTCAATCTTGTTATTATTGACATATATTTCACCATTGCTTAATTCTGTTATAGAGCTTAAAACTGCCGCTAGTGATGTTTTACCTTTTCCAGATTTTCCAATGATCGCTATTTTATCACCTTTATTAATTGAGATGCTTAAGTTTTCAAAAACAGGTTCTGAAAAGGATGAGTAAGATAAACTACCATTTTTTATACTTATTTGTTCTATATGATCTATTTTATCAATAATTTTATCAAGTGAGTACATTTCACACTTTTGATTAATAAGTGATAAGATCAATTTGAAATCAGGTTCTTTTCTTTTTATTTCTAATGTAGAATCTATGCAATTAGTTATACTTCTAAAAAAGAACTCTTTGTAAAAGAAAAGCAAGAACATATTTCCAATACTGCTATCTCCTTGAGCGGCAAAAAATATGTCTTTCACAAAAAAATAAATCACGAAAATAGTTGCAATATTATTTGCTATGGAGGATAAGGATGCCCCATTTTCTTTCAAAGAATTGAGTTTTTGGCAGTTATTTAAATATCTTTTGTTTAATTTAATTAACTCGCTAAGATAAAATGATTCTCTAGCATTTATTTTGTTTGATTTTATATCTTGATAGTAGCTATTTATTTGTTCGTTTCTATTGGTGTCATAGGCGGTTGCTGCTGATTGTAAGCCTTCAACTTTGCCTATGAAAATCATACGTATAGATGTATATATTAGAGCAATCAAAGCTACCATTAAGCCTATTTCTGTTGAAATTAGATGTATCATACTTAAAAAAGTTATAGAGAAAATGACACTAACAACTAGATTAATATAATTATTAACAAGATGTTCGCCGTAGCCGTTGATAATGGATAGTCTTTTTACTATATCAGTAACATTTCTGCGTTGAAAATATCCAACCGGTTGTTTAACTAAAATTTTGTAACTGTATGATGATAAATTATTATTAATCTCAGTTATAGAATTGCTTTTTATTATGGTTAAGATGCTTTGAGCTAAATAGTCGAAAAAATATAGTATTGAAAATCCGATTACGATAACAATAAGCATGTCAATATCACTCTTATTAATTACAAAATCTGAAATTAGCGACAAAAATTTTGGGGTTAGCAGGTAAAATAGTTGAACTATGATCATCAATAAAATTGTTATACAAATACTAAAGGACAAACCATCGATTTTTTTTGCTAGACTAAATAAACTTTCTTGATCTATTTTGTTTTTTTTTGTTATGCCTAAAGAAATAACTTCTTCTATATTAACGATATAACCGCTAAATAAACCTTTAGCTGTTTTGTTGTAATATCTTCTTCGGCCTAATGCCGGATCATATACTTCAATATATTTTTTTGTCACTTTAGATAGTACTACAAAATGTTGATGCCGCCATTGAACAATTGCAGGTAAATTGAGCTGTTCTATATTTTCGAACTCGATTTCATAACTACATGCAGTGATACCATAAGTGAATAGAATGTTTTCAATATCATATAAAGATAATCCTGAGATATCAGGCTTATATTGACGTCTAAGATCTGATAGGGAAGTACAGACATCATAACTATTAAGTATCATGGAAGCACATGCTAGACCACATTCAGACATCTCATCTTGAAGTTCCAATTCAACTTTTTTCATTATAAATTCTCCAGAGCAATATCTGTATGTATTACTTTATTAATGGGCAGGAAAAGTAATTTTAAGAGTGAGGTTTTGTTTATTTTAATATAGGCTTGAATTGACATGTTTGGTCTGAGTTTTGTTAACTCGAAATTATTTGATTTATTTATGCTCAATTTCATAATATGACTAAATTCAGGGTCATTAACTTGACTTATATTTAAAACATGACCTATTAAAAATCCATATTCTACATAAGGATATGAATCAACTGAAAATATAACTTTATCTCCATGATCGATATTAGCCTTCATTTTTGGAGTGATATCTAAAGTGGCTACTAATACATTGTCAGGTGTCACTTGTCCTAAAAATTGTCCTTTTTCAACTAGTTGATTAATTGATAGGTCGGATATGTTTAATGTTCCAGAAATTGGAGATGTTAAGTTGTAATTTTCATTTGTATTCGAAGTTATAAGTTCATTTGTTAAAACTTCATTGGTACTATTAAACGTATATTCATTTGTTATTATGTCATCAACTACATTGTTTGATTTTGTTTTTAATAAAGATAATTCGGTCTTTATAGTGGACAAATCTAGAGATAATTTTATTTCTTCATTCTTAATATTTTGTAGTGATTTTTTCCTATTCTCTAACTCTAATTTACTTATTGAACCTTTTAGTAATATTTTTTTATCATTTTCATATCGTGACTCTTCTGTTTCTTTTAGTTCTAGAAATTGTTCATAGTTGTATTTTGATTTCTCTAGTTGATTGGTTAATATTCGAATACTATTTTCAAAGTGTTCTTTTTCTGAATTTAGTTTTTTTATAGTGGTTAAATATTCAGACTTGTTTCTTTCAATTCTTGATTTGATGGATTTTGTGTTTTGTGATGATAACGAGATATTATCAAGATTTGATAGTAAGGTATTAGAGTTAGAAATAGATATTAATATATCTTTTTCACTCACATTAAAACTATTATTTATATATGTGATATAACCGCTTTCTGCTGCATATATTGAGCTATATGAATTGAAAGATAGCTTTCCTTGAATTAATTCTTTTTCATAAAAATCGTATTCATAGATATATATGAAGCCAATAATACATGTCAGCACAAAAGTAGAGCTAATTAATTGAATTTTTTTTTTGCTAGAGTTCATGTTTCATAGACCTTCTTTCCTAATAGTGAATTTTCTTTGTTCTAAACCTATCAAACAGGATTATTGGAGTGTATCAAATAACTAATGGTTTCAAGTCAAAAAATGGAACTCAAAAGATGAGGTGCAATGGATCGTTTTTTAGGAAATAAAGCCTGTTTTATATGGTTTGCGTAGTGAAATAGGAAGCTGGAAATTTTATAATAAAAAAGGGGGCATTAAGCCCCCTCCTTTCTTAGGGCAGGATTAGCAGCCTAGAGGATTCCAAGCAGAACCGCCTTCAACCCAACGACCTTTAACTTGTTTTTTTTGTTCTTGAGTTAGTTTTTTCATTTTGTGGTAATTCCTATTTAAAACAAATATATAATCATTTATACATTGCTGACCGAAGTGTCAGCGGAATGCAATATAGCAGTTTTTACGTGAGGCGTGTGTGGTTATATTTTATCGGAACAATTAATTATTTTTACACTTGAGTTTTATGTGATGAAAATCACACAAAATAGATTATTTCTATTGGTGATTATATAAAAGAATATTTATTTAAAATAAACGTAAACTAATTGATTTTAATGCAATTTATTTTATGTGCTTTTTTGCTGTGTGCGTTTTATATAAATAAATGTTTTTATAATAGCAGTATAAAATATTTCATCATCATGATAGATAATTTAAATTGAATATAATAAGTTTTCATGTATAGATTCTTTTTTTGAAAAAAACAATTGTTTTATGATTTAGACATTTAACCTAGAGTGTAAGGTTAGATTTGTCGGACTTGTTGCTAATGGCGTTGTTGACTAAATAAGTTGAACCTTTCCTCAATCCTGCGATCTGCTCCCATGGAGCAGAAGCATAGTGATGTTATG
>NZ_JARDAK010000042.1:0-6531 GCF_056470645.1 Pseudoalteromonas sp. TP27
CGTTAAAGCAAAGTGATTTTTCTACTATCGCCAGTATGTGTGAAAGTAATGGTGAAGAATATAAAGAGCAAGCCTTACAAAATATTTTCAAGCTTAATAGAGAAAGATGTAAGCGACTCATTTTGGCTAAAAAAGCGAGAATAGATAACCCTAAGATTTTGAAAGAGGTTGATAAAACATTTAGTTGGTCGGCATCCATTCAGAAAATACGATGAATGAAATAATTTAGGATTTAATCTTGAGAGCTAAGAAAATAGTATTTGCTACAATTGTTGGTTTTGTTCTTGTCGGACCTATAGGTGCCTGTACTGTTGCCGTTATTTCAGTATTTCTGACGAGAAATAAGAAAAGTTCATATCGAGAATCAAACCATGATAATTGGAACATACCAGATATTTCTGATTTAAATTCATTAAATTATTCAGCATATAAGAGAAAAGAAGCGGGTGATTATGGTGAAAAACTGATGAGAGCCAAACTGAAAGAACTAAAGGGAAATCTTATTAACGGATATATAACTACTGAAAATATGATATTTAAAGGTCGTAATTTCGAGGTTGATTTTCTTGTTCTCATGCCTAAAGTTGGGCTTATTGTCGTAGAGGTAAAACATTACGCTGGAGAAGTTTACTGTAACAGTGATAAAGAGTGGTATCAAATAAGCTCACAGAATGGTAAAAAATTTTATAAAAATGCTTCTCTTCAATCATTACGAACGACATCACTTTTAAAAGAACTTTTAGAATCAAAATATATAGGTAAATGGCCCTTATTATCAGTTGTCGTGTTTACGCATCCAACGGCTAAGATATATAAACAAACAGGTGAAAAGAAACCTCAAACAGAGATACTTAAACGCAACATGTTTGAAAATTGGTTACGTGAACAAGAGCAGAATATCAATATAAGCTTTTCAACTGATGATTTTAACAATATACGGCATTTATTAAAATCGAATGAGCATGAGTTTTCTAGAACTAAAAATTAACTTTGGAGTGTATTGTTGGAATTGCCCGCTAACCTTTCAACTAATAATATAGCTAAGTTTTTGTTATTTAATGCATTAATATAATAACGAAATAACGAAATAACGAAATAACGAAATAACGAAATAACGAAAGTGTTTTTATTTTCCAATATTATTAAATGGGTTTTGAAGTTTAACGGTATGGTTTTATATTACGTAGAATAAGGTACGGGTTATGTGACAGCCCCGTGGTAACTAGATTTGGAAAAAACTAGGTTTCAGGCGTAGAACCCCTCTTTAGTGAATAAAAAGGGAAAATTTAGCTAAGAGAGGTAAATCTAATTGTTGTTGGATCTACCTTTCTAATTGTCGCGTTATACGTTACAGAAATTTCGGCTGCTTTGGCATAAACTCAATTATAGTTACGATAATCGTTAAATAACGAAATAACGAAATAACGAAATAACGAAATAACGAAATTTAGCCGCCTTTTTGTTTTTTATATAACTCAAATGCTTCTTTCATAATATTAACCATACTCATATCATGTCCAGCGGCAAAACTTTTCAAATCCCTCTTGAATTCAGCGTCTACTTTAAAGTTTAGTGGTACAAGTTCGGCATTGCCTGCTTTAGTTATATTATTACCAACAATATTTTTATGAGTTTCTACGTTTGGTGCATTGCCTAATCTATTAGGTTTCTTTGTTGGTGTTGCCATTATTTTTCCTCGTTAATTCGTTAATTCGTTAATTCGTTAATTCTTCAAGTTTATTTATTATGTTTTGAATTACGTTATCAGCTTTTTCTTTTGGTTGTTTGAAGCGAGATTCTATAATACTTTTGCCATCGTTCATTGCTTGTCTGTAACACGGTTTATCTTCAATACGTCCATCTATTAAGTAGTAGTTTGTTTCGCGTAGATAATCTTGAGCTTCTTTATATTCAATATCGGATCCTGAAGCTCGATTAAATACGAAGCAAATCTTGTTTGTGCTAATGCCTTCTTTTTTTAAATTATTCGCTAAAATAACAGATGGCTCTAAGTCATCTAAAGCTAATCCTGTAGGGATTATTATAAGATCTGCTATTTGAGCTACTTCATTTGTAGCACGACTAGCTGTTGGCGCTCCATCGATGATAAATAGGTCATAATTATCAGCTTGTTTGAGGGCTTGTCCTGCATTACCAAATGCTTCTACTGCTATGGTAGGCTCTATCTTATTTGTTAGTCTGCGTTGCAGCCACGTAAAAGAAGTAGATTGATTTATATCTAAATCAGCGATTTTCACATCCCATTCAGCAGCAGCGTAACAAGTAGCAATCGCTCGTGCTAGGGTGCTTTTCCCTGATCCACCTTTCTGTCCTATGACGCTAATTATTAATCCCATTTATGTATATCCTTTGATTTCGTTAATTCGTTATTTCTACATTTGAAATAATAAGTTGTATTTCATCCTATGTAAAGCAGAATTAACGAATTAACGAATTAACGAATTAACGAATTAACGAATTAACGAATTAACGCTTTTCGTTAGGCGTTATGACATTTAAGTTATGATCTAATGCATGGTGACATTTAAGTTATGACAAATTTGTTGTAGGACTGCAATTAATGTAGTGACATTAGGGTAGACCATAATGTCACCTACTTTCTAAATCACAAAAAAAGAGCGAACACCGTTCGCCCTTTAATATTACATATCCACAAAATGTGCATTACATTATGACGGAATGTATTAATGAGAAATAAGTTCTAATTCACGAGAGCTAAATCCAGTCGCTTTCATGATTGCGGCTTTATCTACGCCTGATTGCAGTAAATTACGTGCCATTTCTTTCAATGTATCTTGACGTCCTTCTTGGCGTCCTTCTTGGCGTCCTTCTTGACGCCCTTCTTGACGTCCTAATTGTAGCCCTTCTTGTTTCCCTTGTAGGATCAATTGCTCTGCTATTGTCATTAGTGTGCCCTCGTGTTTTGGTACTTGATGCGCCAACTCTTCCAATAACGTATTCACGTTCTGAGTTTCCCCTACCGTTACTAAGTATTCAATTAGGGTTCGGACTTGGCTGTCTGTATGGTAGTCATTTAATAATAAGATGGCTAACGATTCAAGAATATCATTGATGTCTTTTTGGTAAATGTGTTTCTGAACTAACTCTAATAGTGCAATGCGCTTGTGCTGCATTATCTCGCTGTCATCCATTACAGTGACATCCACTAATGGAAAATCATTGTTATAGAGTGCTTTCGCCATTTCTGGTTTAGTAAAACAATCTAACCAATTCATGCTGTATGGATATGGTGATGTTTTACCATGATAGAACAGTAGTGGAACGACTAAAGGCAACTCTTTATTTCCAGCGTCAAGATGCTTTTGCATGGCTGCAATAGCATATCTGAACATACGAAAGGCCATATGCTCGTCAGGGCTACTTTGGTGTTCAATGAGAGCATAAATATAGCCGTCACCACACTCTGTTTTCATTGAGTAGAGCACGTCTGAATAGTACGGACGTAAGTCGTCTTCTAAAAACGAACCTGATTCTAGTTTCAATGTTGATAAGTCGCATAACGTTTTAAGATGCGTTGGTAAGTGTATTTCCAACATATCTTTAGCGTTATCAGGCGTTGTTAAAAAGGCTTTAAACAACCCATCATGGGGCGTTGTTGTATTTTTTTTACTCATGAAAAGTGATCCACTCTACTGATTAAGTTAAGTATACCACTAATCGAATGGAAAATAATTTAGTGTCTGAGAGTGGTTAAAATGGAGGTTATGACGTAATTTTTGTTTGGAATTGATTTCAATTTTATTACCCTGTAAATCGCTCTGAAAGTGTCATAAACTTTCAACAGCGTTTTGGCGAATATCGGTGTTGTTTATATCTTAAAGGCGGCACTATGGGCTTCTGAGGCTGCGAAAGCGTGGTTTTTATAGGCTAACTTACGGATTTAACATAAGGGGCATATCGCGCATCAAGTTTGCGCTGACAAAGTTTGCTGACATCAAAGGTCGTCTAATTTGCGCTGACATAATTTTGTTATGTAAAATAAAAAAAAAGAGATATATTAAACTTTTATATTGGAATTAGTTATGAAAATTTTATTTATTATAGTCCCATTTCTACTTTCGGCATGTGGCGGAGATGACTCTGATTCTGTGAACGATACGATAAGCCTTAATGATGGTGTTTATGAAGATGCTAATGGGCATTCATTATTTTTTAAAGATGATGAAGCATATTTGTATGTATATAAACCACCAGGTCCTAAGTATGATGGAGCTTATGAATCATCCGATAATAGAGCAATAGAAATTCTCAACTCGTACGAAGATAACGTAATTACTAAAGAGTTTACTAATGCTCAAATGGGCGATTATTTTTTTTATGAGAATGCTGATGTACAGTTAACATTTAGTGCGAACACCGTAAATGCACTTATTGCTGATGAGAATGGCGTTGCCTTCTATGACAATAATGTGTTCACAAAGAATAGGAGTAACTTTGATTTTGAGTTGCTAGCTAAACAATTCACTGACTATGATGGTAATTTAATAACTGTAACCCAAGAAAATAAGTTATCAATGATCTATCGTGATTGCAATATCACCTCAAATATAGAAAAAACATCATTTTATTATCGAGTCAATACAGCAACAATTGAGTGTACTGACTCGTCAAATTTTAGAAATGGTATGTATTCTGGCGTTATTTACAAAGCGAATAACTCGGCAATAATGATTTTGCGTAATAACGATTGGATGTTTAGAACAACTTTTCCTTTATCTTAATCATTCAACATAACATCCGTTCTACGTATCGCAGCAAATATCGCCAAATTTGGCGATATTTTTTTAGCTCGTGATCACGTTTTCATTCAAATATCGATAAAATGAGTCATAACTTCATTGTCATGTGACATTAAGGCAAACCCTAATGTCATTAGTAGTATTTGTAGCTTCAATTTAAGTACAAGGAGCTTGATAAGCAATATTTCGGTCTTTTCCAAATAGTGTATCGCTGAATATGGCACACCTTAAATAATCCGAATTATCGATGTCTAAATTATCAGGGCAGGATGTGTACACCACTTTTTGTTTGTTAAATGTTATCTGCTTTAGTTGTCCATCGGTGTTTATTGCTAATCCACTATCGATAAACATCAAATCATCTTGAATTGCTATTGGATATGAATTTGCAGGAGCAGCCCATTGAGTAATTATTTTTCCACTAGAATCATATTCAAAAATTTGTTCCGTGCCATATATATAATCAGGGCTATTTGGCGGTGGTAATATTGAAATCTTCGTACTTAACGTCCAACCACAAGTACCATCGTAATATCCTTTTTTATTCCAATAATTAATGTCTTTCTCTATTGTTATTTTTGGTGATTGGTTTTCAGGAACCCATGTATCTATATCAATAGTAGGGCTATGGCTACAACCTGAAATAATAGTAATTAAACTAATTTTTAATATGTTTTTTTTCATACGATTATCTTAATTATAGAGTTTAAACAACATGATATGAGAGTGATTATTGAGTGAACAAAAAGTAAAGGTCACTTTAAAATTGGCGGTCTTTTTTATAAAAAATTAAGTAACGGGAAATTTTTGTTTCTGGTGAAGCACTCGCATTACTTGGATTGTCGAACCATATACATTATATGATATGAGCATAGATATTTCGGGAATAATCAAGATTCGACCTCTAATCCCATCTCTTTGAATGCCCATTAACGGCTGTTCTAAAAGGTTATCCACTTTCATTTCGATTATGTTATCTGTTCTTTCTGCTGCTTCAGGGTTGAAGTCATGGAGAAATTCAAAGATTTTCTCGCGGTCATTAAGTGATTCCTCTTCCCAGAAGATCATGATGACGGCCTATTACGGATCTTATTTTTACGATGTTCCATCTGAGATTTTGCATCTTGTTGCTCTATGAAATTAGCTTTCCCAGAATCAAACTTTTCAAACGCAATATTAACCTGATCACTTAACCAAGTATCATGTGTCATTGCTTTACGTTGTTGTTCTGCAAGTTGCTCGATTAGTTTACGGCAAGCATCACTAAGGGTTCGACCTTGGCTTTCTGCCATTTGTTGAGCTAAGTGTTTAGTTTCTTCTGCTATGCGGAATTGTATTCGAGTTTCCATAAATAAATCCTTATGTGTACACACAAATGTTAGCACTATGGTAAGGGTTTAATAATTAAGATGCAATCAAGGTTTTGTCAATTTAACGTAATGAGCAAAGTAATAATCATAAAGGCTGCTAAAATTTAGCGGCTTTTTTTGTTACTTGTGATCACGTTTTAATTCAAATACAGCTAAAATGAGTCATAACTTCATTGTCATGTGCCAATTGGGTAGACCCTAATGTCACATGATAATGAATTATGTAAAGAAGCCACAAAATAAGTAGTGGCTTCAAATAATAATTAATTTATTCTTTCCGAATCTTATATCGCTAATTGGTTGACGGCATTGAAAAATGACAAACGTTATATTTTCAAAGCAGCCAGTCAAGCAAGTAAAGCGCATCAATTTTTACGAGA
>NZ_JARDAK010000043.1:0-6208 GCF_056470645.1 Pseudoalteromonas sp. TP27
CAATTGGCGCATGACAATGAAGTTATGACTCATTTTAGCGATATTTGAATTAAAACGTGATCGCAAGCGACAAAAAAAGCCGCTAAATTTTAGCGGCTTTTGCAGTTCTTACTTCGAGTGTTATGTAAAAAGTAATTTTCCTTTAAGTCTCTCTATAACCTTAATTTTAATTAAAATTCCCGCGAATCTACAATGAGCCTATTTTTTAAACTTGATATGGTCTATTTCAAGTAAGCCGTTACTCATTGATTCTATTTCTATCATGTTATTTTGATTCAAAGGTACAGAGCCTCTATAAAAAACAGCTTTGTTACTTATCGCATGGCTATGCGTAGAAATATTAGCAATGTTATGTCCATTATTAGAAATCACAAATACCCCTCCTCCAGGCAATTTCTTGCCAATAATTTCAAAAGTACCACCATTATTCAGCTCAAATTTAATTTTGCTTCCAGAAGTTGTCGTTTTTGCTTTAGTACCATCATCTAGAAAAATATTATCTTTCGTAGTATCCCAATCTGATGAATATTCAACAGATGGATAGTCTGTATCTTCATTTCCACTTTCAGGTGGTAAAATAATGTCTGCAGCTACCCAGAATCCATCTTCATCCTTCAAAATCTGAAACTTCTGCTCTCTCGCCTCGTCTGTAAGGTAGTATTCGTTGCCAACTTTGGTCACATAGTAGTAATAATATCCAATTCTAACTACACGAGCCAGACGGCTGACCCAACCAGCACCTCCCAGATAAGTTTTCAGTGTGGCTCTATGGATACCGCTGGAATGTTCAACGACATCAATCACTTCAGAATACACTCTGAACTGTTCTATCGCTTGAGTTGGAATCCTTCCCGGGGGGAGCATTTCATCAAACACATCTGGTACATATAATTTAAGCTTCGCTACATCAATACCTTGAGTTAGCAAAGCTTCTACTTGGTCACGAGCATTCAAGTATGCGTGTGATAGACGATTTTTGCGTGCTAGCTGAGCATAATTTGCTGACCAAAGAGAGTTTAATGGTCCTGTAAAGTGTACATTTGTCATCAGCTGGTGAAAGTTGGCAAAATCATCTACGTCTTTTAAGATGACAGTACCCGCATTATCGACTTGGAAATAATCCCTTAGAGAACCTTGACCAGGACCAAATGCATCATGATTCAAATATCGTTGAGGTACAAAATAAGTCGCTGGGAAATTTGCTTCAATGTCAGGGAATGGGTTAGATTCATCCGCACCATGGTGGATAAGCTCCATCCCTTTTCCACGGCCAAGACGATTATTAACTTTGTCTTTTAAACTATTAACACGTTCTGATATCGCCCCCAAGTGCATATTGTGCACCTTATTATATAAGTCTTCATTGTCATAAAGTTCTTTTAATTTTGGACTTAATTCTTCTGGATTTTCAATAGTCGCTTTCCATTTACTATGTGGCACGGGAACTTTAACCAAATCAGACACACCATAATTTGATATGTGAGCCATAACACTGAATAGATCGTAGTCTGCTGTCATTGGCTTAAGACTTGTATAGTCCCCCATCACCATCAGTGGCATAGGAATACTAGCTCCGTCCTGAACGAGAATACTCCATAGGCCATCGTTCTGTTGATAATAGAAGTCAACACCATTTGACGTCCCCATTAGCATACCACTGTCTAGATCTTGGGCAAGTTCGGGAATAAGCGGATTGTCACCACTTTGCAGCTCTTTAAGGCGCTTGTCATCAATTGACAGAGGCACAGGTCGCGCGGCTCCACTTTGAATAGCGTTGTCAGAGTAATGGTTATATTTGCTTACATCGCTTTGAGCCGATGCTTTAGCATATTTCTGGTTTACAGGAATAAAACCAGCATGAGGACCCCAATCCGAACTTTTCGATTTAATTAGCAAGCTCTTACTGCTATATAACCCTGACTCTAATAAGCTACGGTTATTAGGGTCAACGAAGCGCACACCGATAATAACATTTTCAGCATCTGCTACGCTAGCAAAGGCTTCTCGGTCTTTGGACGGAATACCAACGATCGCATCTGGGTCAAAGTCGGGACGGCTATTTGATGAAATCCTAAAGTCTCTAGATTGATAAATCTTCGGTGAATAAGGGTCATTGTTATCAATTTTTACGCCTTTAACACGCTGCTTAATCTTTAAAGATGCTGACTTCGCTCCTTTTACAATGTCGCCTACCGGAATAAGGTTCATTTCGTTAAATATCGTTTTAGGAACATTCAACCATGCTTTCCGTGCTTCGCCTCTTGCCGCTTTAGCATCAATATCAAAAACTTGACCTGAAATACGCTTATTATTTCCGATATTTACCTTATTGAATCTACTCGAAATTTTAAACTTACCCGGAAGTGCGTTTGACGCGATCTTGCCCGTTAATTTCACAGAGTTAAATACCGCCTCACCAATAGGTAGGAAAAAGGCAACATCTGACAGTAATCCCAGAGAAGCCATCCCGTAATTTCCTTTTTCAAAATCTTCTACGGTAGCCCATACTGGAACAATTGCCTGCAATACCCCTTTAATATAATCAGCATCTGTTGTTACTGTCTTGAGTTGATCGCGATTATCAATGAGATACTTAGTGATCAAACTGGCTATCAGATCTTCATCTGAAACGTTATTAGCACCCGTTTCGGTATATTTTGACTTACAGTAGTTGTAAGCATAATACATTGACTCGAAGTTCTCCCAAACACACTGATTAGCTACGTCTGGATTCATTTCCACAAATAAAGGAGACTCATCTTTCAAGTCGTAGTAATCCAATTCAGTGTCTCTGAGCGATATTTTATCCGTATCAAATAGGCCAGGAATTGAATTTGGCAATAGTACTGTGTAGCCAAGACTAGTACTTGTTAACACATATTTATTGATCGATGGATGACTTATCGTTGTATTCTGGCCGATTAAATTGGACTCTTGCTTAATTTTATATAATTTAATTCCATGATGTAACCTTGCATCGCCTCTCGATGCAACCTGCGTTGTATACGCTTTTTTACCAGTCAGCTTCGCTTTTGCATCAATCATCACACCTAAAAAACGTCCAAGCTTTTGGGACAGAACATTATAGTTACGATGCCACTCCTGCTGTACTGTATTCGTTAGTGAACCAAGCTCATTCTTATCCTTGTTTACCAGCCATGCTTGTACTTTGTATCCATGAATGTGCAATAGATCAAGCCGTCCATGTTTCAAGTATGGCTTCCAGAGTTCTTCTACCTCGCTAGGCTGAGCTCCGTACCTGTATAAGCGTCCCTTCGCATAAAGCTCATCCGTAAGCGGGTAATTAAAAATATGTTGACCCGCCTCTGAATCATAATCTACTGCAACTAGTGCAGATTGAAGATCTTCATATCCGCTATGCCAAGACATTAACGAGTCATAGACCTCTTGCTTTCTTGCATCCTCGCTCATTGATGATGAGAATGTCATCCCAAGATTTGAGTTGGTAAAGGTATTATAGACAAGTTCAATAAACGCTTTTTTAGCATCTAACTGTGTTAAACCTTGAAATTCTAATTCGTCAAATAAAGCTGGCTCTAAGCCACTACCAATAAAAACTTCCAAGGAATTTTCTGTCAGTTGCAAAGAGAGTCGGTGCAATAAACTAGATTTGATATTGTTTGGAGAACCGTAAGCAAAGGTCGTATCAATCCCCACGGCATCAAGCGAAGCCTTTACACTTAATATTTCCCAATTTTCCAGGTCATCCACATCTTTTTGATAGACGGTACTGGCGATTTGAACGAAGTTTTTGCCCAGAAAGCCACCTTGAGCACTCAGATGGTTTATAGTGCCCGCTTCAATATCAATGCTTACATCAGAGTTATTACTAGAAAAGACTTCTCGCGCAAGATCAACACCATCTAAATCTGGGTAGTACATAGCCAATTGCATATGCATATACGCATCAGAGGGATGTATATTCATTTCACTATCCAAACTTTCGTTTTGAGGAACGAAGTCAAATGGAGGTATTGCTACGAGCGATAAAGGCTTTATAGAGAAGTCACTATCTAAGAACATAGGCAAATTTCCGCGGAAAGGCCCTTTGATTATTTTTTTTCCTTGCCCCACTAGTGAGTAGTAATCTGAAATCGCTATTGACCACCCTTCTGGAATTGAAGCCGAAATGGGCTCAAAAGGGTTTACATAGTACTCGTCTCCCATTGTTGCATCAAGTGCATGAGAGACATACATACCATTCTCTTCTAACGATCTAATCGATACTTGTTTACCTTCTAAATCTTTCTTTGCATAAATAAGAGGAAAACCGATATCCAAAGCCGCTTTAGACATTTCATCATAGCTTCTTTCAATCTTATTCCATTCAGCGATAAGTGCATTAGAAAGCTGAGCGTCGTCCTCGATCAACTGCATATTAGAGGAGATAGCTGAAGAATATTGAAACGCGAGAGTCGCCTGAACATTCTGCTCGCTACCATATTCAAAATAAGAGTCTTGTTCTAATTCCGCGAGGATCGTTTTGCGTAATAGTACGGCTAGTTGAGTTTTATTAACATTGGGAGAAACCAACCCATGAGCGACGGCAGGCTCGATTATACTTTTAGCAAGAAAGATTTCGATCTTATCGTTCGTTTTTTCTTCAAGAAAATTGCGAGATAATCCGTTTTTGAACGCCCCCTTAACTCCCGTCTTTCCAGACATTACCTCTTTGAAGAAGATTGCATAGTTTTCAACGTTACTTGTATTTTTCAGGCGAGCATCACCATCGCCCACCGTTAATGGCAGCATATCCACCAACTCTGGGCTAGTATCTTCCTTCAAGCTCATAATGAATGGAACGCTCAAAATGTCAGCGAGTGTTGTTAAACTTGATATTGGTCCGGCTTTTATAGGCTGCTCTTCATATACAGAGATGCCTGATTGAAAATCGTCGGATATGTTCGTCAGCTCACTTCGAACCATCCCTGAGAAACCTACATTTGTCACGACACATGTTGCGTTTGGATCCTGATCACCGTGAATCATTGCATCGCGTGTAAGACTTAGGCGTCCACTTTGCTCTTTTAGTACGCCGAAGAATACCTCATGCGCAATATATGGGTTTTCAGCTTCCTGATTGAAACGCAATACTTCGACATTAACAATCGAACCATCTGATAATTTATACCCAGATTTATCCTCAGCACCTAAAGAAACTTGACACGCATAGTTCTTCGTGTCTTGGTTATATATATTTTTTGCATAATAATTTACATCTACAGCAGCAAGTGCGGCGCTAGGTAGCAGCGATACCGCAGGCAGCATAGCTAAAAATAAGGCGCTATACTTAAATATTTTTTCTTTTTTCATAAAAAAACAGCCATACGTTACACCTTATTTTAAATAAGGTGGTTTTAAATAATCATCAACATAAAGGGTCATTAAATGCCTCTCTACTTCTTAAAATATAGAACTATAAATCCATCAAGAAACACTAATCTCAAAAATAGTTTTCCCGATAATATCAATTATCACTCTAATTCACTGAACGGGGTTGTTGCAAAAAATTGGTTCTGTTGCAAATATAATTAAAAACGCGACAGACCTATCCTCCAGATACAATTATCCTGCGAGCGCATAGAATCGCTCAAAGGCAGTATCACCTTCGATTTCTATTTGGTCTCGTTTCAACATCGTCCACATTTCTTTTCCATGCAAACTCGCCTTAGCCCCCTCTACTGATTTCCAACCTAGCGCTTGGCGTGTTTTCTGCTTCACCCAACGGTGATTTTGCTCCACTATGTTATTCAAGTATTTGATGTCGATTATCTCTATTAGTGATAACATAAAGAAGCCCGTTAACCAAAGCTGTACGTTCATGGCATCAATCGCTGCATGATTACTTTTGTTGCCATCAATCACTATTTGCTAGATCGTAACAATAACCGACACACGCTTAGCATTTAAAAACTCGCTCGGACTCAGAAAATCTAATGCCTTTCTAGGTCGAGAATTAATCAAAAACTCTGCCTGTTTAACCTCTTTTGCAGTAAGTTTTCCAATGGCCATTCCCTTCGGGAAAAAACGTCTTAGTAAACCATTGGTATTTTCATTCAAACCTCGCTGCCAGGAATGGTAAGGTTTAGCAAAATAAATGTCACAGTTCAGATGCTTAGCTATCTTAGCATGACCCGCAAACTCTCCGCCATTGTCAAATGTGATTGTTTTGCAAAGCTCTTTAAAG
>NZ_JARDAK010000044.1:0-6085 GCF_056470645.1 Pseudoalteromonas sp. TP27
TAATTAAGTAAGCAATTAAAATAATATTCATAAAAACCTAATTAAATTATTTCACTTTTTATTTTTAGTGTGAGCTATTAATAAATCAGCTACTTGTTGCTTTACGGCTCGCTTGTCATCACTTTGTACATCAAAGCGACTGGCTAGTTGCGCTATTTCATCATCATTTAAATTAAACGATAAACGTTGACGCGTTTTTTTAGACTTTACGTCTAAGCCAAGTATTTTTCGGATCATATCTGATGGAGTTAACTCTTGATCGATCGCTTGTTTTTTTATCAGCTTTTGAACTTCGCTGCTCAGATCAAATGCCATTTGCGTGGCACGTACGGCTTGTTCCTGACGTAACCACTTATCTTTAGCATCACTCACTTAGCATCTCCGGGAAACAAGTCTACAATGTCTGACATTGGACGCGTTAGCGTTAGCGATACTTCGGTTTCGCCACCATCCCAAATTTCGATATTTAAACCGAAACCTTCGTTATCTGACGCTAAGCAAATCATTTCACATGGCTCACCACCTTCTTGCTCATAGCGAGGCAAAGCTTGGTTGCGGTAATCTTTATTATGGAAATAACACACATAAGGCGACTCGCTTTGTTGATAGCTTTTAGCTAAAAACTGCATAAAGCGCTCTGGTGTATTTTGCACTGTAATGTGGGTTAACGACTCCTCATCAAAAATACGCGCAAACTCATCAAGGCTAAATATTTCTTCAACTTCGTTTCGCTGAATTTTAATAGAAAAGTTAGCCCACTCTTCGCCGTCATCTTGCTCAATT
Source organism: Pseudoalteromonas sp. TP27 (assembly GCF_056470645.1). Lineage (NCBI taxonomy): Bacteria > Pseudomonadati > Pseudomonadota > Gammaproteobacteria > Alteromonadales > Pseudoalteromonadaceae > Pseudoalteromonas > Pseudoalteromonas sp. TP27. The sequence continues at coordinate 784 of NZ_JARDAK010000044.1, forward strand.
TGTAAAAATACAACTTGGCCGCTATTTGTCTCGAGTACAAATTCAGTATCGCTACTGTGCTGATATTGGTAAGTCTGAATATCAGTAACACGTAACGTTTCACCTTTTAACCATGCAGGATAGGCAAATGAGTCAATAACGCTAAACATGTCGCCTTTTTTAAGATCGCTCGGATGATTAAGCTGACGTTCTGGCTCTTTTTTAGATTTGAAAAAATTAAACATAGGAAGGCTGCCTTCTAAGCAAAAAAGGTAACTGAGAAAAACTCGGTTACCTTTTTAAAGTATAAACGTAATGGTTAGCTATTTTGCTTCGCTTTGATGCGAGCTAAAATATCAGCGCTTTTTGGACTTGTGTCGCCAATACCGGCTTCAGCCATTTTAGCTTTTAAGTCATCGCCATTTACGTCTGACTCAAGTTGCTTTGCAGCACCAAGCTGGTCGCTACGATCTTGTTGACGCTGTTTAATGCGCTCAAGCGATTGACGAGCCGATGTCATAGACGAGCTATTTGTATTAAGCGTGCTGTTAACAGCCATTGTTGCTTGCTGTACGCTTTCAGTGGTTTTAACCATTGTAAGCTGACGCTGATTCTCTTTAATCGATTTTTCAGCATCTTTAACTTGCTGCTTAAGCGCAACAATGTGATTGCTAAAACCAGATAATACTTGCTCGTTTTCAGCTTTTTCAGCTTCAAAGTCACCAATTTTTTCTGCAATTTCTAATGCCAGCGCTTCGTTACCCTTTTCAAGCGCTTGGCCTGCATACGCTTCGTGTTCAGCGATTGAAGCATCTACTGCGCTAATTTTACGCTTAGTTTGCATTTCTTTAGCCATTACTTCTGTAAGACTTTTTTTAGCGCGGTGAAGTGCATTTTGCGCGTCTGCAATTTCTTGCTCAAAAATACGGATGCCGTTTTTGTCTACAATTGCTTCGCCTGCTTCACGAGCGCCGCCACGTACTGCTGTAAATAATTTTTTTAAAATACTCATAATCTTAACTCCACTAACTAGCTATTAATCGTTTAAATACAAGGTCACGGCTTCTAGTGCATCTATAGCGTTATCGGCTAATGTCACTAGTTCGTGGGTAACGTCATCTAATGATGAATTTACCGACAGTGCACCAAAAATCGCGTATTTGTTATCGATTTTAGCAAATGCACTCAGTGGAATTGGCACGTTTAAACGTAGTAATGTTTCGTTTAACTCGTTGCGTAATTCACTCTTAACTTCATCTTCGTCAAACAAGTAGCTAATACATAACAACTGCTCTTGTGTTTGAGTAACAAAAATTGGAAGTTCATCATTTCCATCAACAATGACTTGTAAAACATCTTGCTCACCAGGATTGGCAATCAAGAAAGACTCAAAGTTAGCGCCTTCAGTTTCAAAAGAAGCTAATTTTATTGAAAGTTCATTTAATTCCATGTCTCTGCCTTTTGTCGTTTGACATATTATGTCTGAGTTAAGATTCTCATGGCCGACATATTATGTCAACCATGTTTTATTAGTTTTTATACAATTCACTTTCTATTTGCCATGCTGTGCGATAGTAATCATACAATTGACCAGAGCCTAACCTATTGACCTCAATACTTTTAACTTGTTCAAAGTAATGATTAGGAAATACAAAACTTGCCAATAAATATTCTTTACTGATCCATCTTGATGGTACTGGCATAGCCGTCGCATCATTAATACGGCCACTAGCCGACTGTCCCATTTTAGTCGCTATGGTCCAGCCCCACTGCCCAAAAGAAGGTATGTTTTGCTGATACTGCTCAACATAGCCAAATCCAGCAGCTTTAACCGTTTTGCCTATACTCAAAAATGCTTTTTTAGCATGATAAGGAGAGGTCGATTGAACTGCCATTGCGCCATCGGGAGCTAATAACTGACGTACATGATTATAAAAATAATCACTGTACATTTTATTTAGGTCAGGATGATTAGGATCGGGTAAATCAATTAAAATAGTGTCGAACTGCTTAGATTGATCGAGCAGCTTTTCAACTTCTAAAAATGCATCACCCACAATTATGTTGGCACGCGAGTCTTGCATCGATTTATTATTTAGCTGCAGCAATCGCTCACTAATATGCTCTGGTGGCGTAAAGTCACCGTCTTTATGACCAAATAAATTGAGAAGCTGCGCGTCTAAATCTATAAGCGTTACTTCACTCACCGGCCATTTTAAAACATCTCTAAGTGCAAGCCCGTCACCACCACCAATTATTAATACGCGGTCGTGTCGGTTAGAGGCAAGCATTGCAGGATAAACCAGCATTGAATGATATATTTGCTCATCAATACTTGAGAACTGCAAGCGCCCATTTAAATATAAATCGGTGATCGGTTGCGGCTGGTTTTTACTTAATCTCTCAGTTAAAACAACGTGCTGATACTTAGTTGCCTGTGAGTAAATCACTTTATCTTTATATAAAACATTGCTTAGATTGTTCATCCAACCACTGCCAAATACCAAAATAAAACCAAATAATGCCAACAATGCTATATGGCAAACTAAAAGCGCCTTAGCAAAGCGTACATATGTGTGGTAACGCCATAAAAACGCGAGCCCTGCAATGATATTAAATAATGCCGTCCACGCGGCAGCCTGCATTATAGGCATTGAGAGCATGATGCTTACCCAAATGGCTGCACCAATACCGGCGCCAATATAATCGGCACCATAAATAGTCCCTGCGTTGTTCTCCAAAAATCGGCCATAAACATGTTGGCGAATACGCGCAATAAGCGGTATTTCCATACCAATAAATAAACCCAGTATTAAACCAAAAACATAAGGTAGAAAACGTGACCACTCTTGAAGCTTTTGAAATACGTAACCATTAAGTACAACATCAGGGGGTAAGTTAAAAATACTCGAAAATAAATGAGGAAGAGAATAACTAACTGCTATTACACCCGCTATCGCTAAAATGCAGCCCATGCCAACCAAAGCAATAATGCTTTCTAGCCAAGCAAAAGCGGTAAATGCATCTTTAAACCAACGCGCTAAGAAAGCACCTAAGCCCATAGCTACAATCATAGTACCAATCATGGCGTAAATGGCGCTCTCTACTGAGCCAAGTACACGGCCCGCATAATGAGACAGTAAGTATTCATAAATAAGGCCGCACCCAGCAAGCACGGCCATAACAGTAATAAGTAGTATATCGTGCCCAAGTAAGCGAGACTTACTTGGGGGAGTGTTGGTTGATGACACTGATTATGCGCCTAGTAATGTTGCCATAGTGATACCTACCGCAAATGATACTGCTGCAGAAATAGTTGCTACACCTACATTTTTTTGACGATTAACTTCATCTGAAATATCGCAACCAGATAAAATTATTTTAATTGTCACTAAGTGTAAAATAATAAATGCAACAAGGCTCACTACTGCGCTAATAGCCCAGTATAGTAAACTCGCATTAATGTTATCCGCAGCGTAAGGTGCAACACCCGTTGCTGCCGTGATAGCTAATGCACTACCTACTAAAAATCCAGCGTAACGAATACCCACAGCTAAGTTACCATCAACAATTGCTTGTTGTAGGCAGTCGCCACTTTTATTTGTACGCTTAAATAACTGCACTCGGTACTGGCTAACAAGTAGTAATACAACGCTACCTATAATAAAGGCAGCAATTACAATTGGAAGACCATGCCAGCCATCAGTAGCCACCCATAAAAGAGCTGAGCGAATAACAATAGCGACACTAACAACATGACCAAAATCAATTATTGAAGCTGTAACGTTACCTTTAACGATTTCGTCGTGCAGACTTACTTTACGAAGTGCTACTTTATCTTGAAAGAAGTGACCCAATTTAATAAGTACAATAGCTAATGCGCCATAAGCTAACATTTGTAGTGCTTCTTGTTGCAGTGTTGCAGCAAAAGCCCCACTACTTACACCCGTTAATACAATCGCCAGTGCCACTAAACCAGCAGCAAAACTAATACCAAAGGCAAAGTTATCGCGCTCTGTTATTTCATCATTTGCGTGTAAGTTTGAAACCCAGCCTTTAATATATTTTAGGCTGACAAAAAGCAAAACAATAATCGCAAAATCAATCGCCAGCGCTTGTAGCGACCACATAGTTATTCCATTAAATTCATACATATTATTCTAACTCCAACTTTATTCTTTTACTTACCACGGCTCACGCCACGAGAGGTTCTGCTACCGCTATCACGCACCGATCCAGAGCTATTGCTATAACTGCTCGAACGAGAATAACTACTGCGGCTTTTTGGTGGCGTATAACTGCTACGGCTTAAACCTGATGCACCTGTTTTTTTACTCGCATAAGGGCTCGTGAATTGCTTACCTTGGCGTTGGTATGTTTGGCGCGTGCGTGTTTCTAGCGCGCTTTGAGTTTTAATTTGTTTAGGGCTTGAATAACGCGTTCGGCCATAGTCATTGTAATAACTATACTTTCGGCGTTTGCTCCAGCTTCCGTATTCAACACGGTCAAATACATCACCTAAAATACGGTACATTCCGTACCATTGCCAAAAGCTAATACCGTTACTATTCGATTGCCAGTTACCATAGTTAGGATTACCTACCATTTGGTTACCAACACCCTCACCTTCAGCTTGCTTACTAATTGCGCCTACACGTGCTAAAGCACCTTTCGACATATCAGCTAGCATATTAATAGGATCGGTTAACGCATCAGAAAATAACGTAGGTTTTGCCGCTTCACGCAACAAATCAATGCTATGTAACGTATCTTCGTAAGGAGGAATTAAGTAAGTTCCTTTAATATCTTTAAGTCGCTGTGTTAAGCCACTATAAAGTGCGCCTCGGCGCGTTGCATCAAGGGTAATTACATCAACAACTTTTGTAAGCTCTGGTTGTTGTTTTTTAAGAAGCTCGCCATATTCTTTAAGTAATACAGCATTGCGTACGCTTCCATTATCGAGTGCAGTACCAAGCTGAGACAGCTCCGTATCTACCTTTTTAATAGACTCTTGAATTGTTTGTTGCAGCTGCTCTTCTTTCGATTGACAACCCATAAGCACTGCGAACAAACAAAACAGGCTCATAAGTTTCCAAGCTTTAATATTCGACATTCATGTCACCTGATTTACTAAATTAACGCAGGTAGTTTTACACAGGTCACTTATTAAACCAAGAATGAAATTGCAACAAAGTGAGAAGAAACGAGCATTTCTGTAATCAGGGTATTATTTAGTAAAAATATGAAGCTATATAGTGAAGTTCGAATTAAAGTTGAAGCTTTATAAGAGGATGTACTTGCGGTGATTTTAACGTCGGGAGTA
>NZ_JARDAK010000045.1:0-6022 GCF_056470645.1 Pseudoalteromonas sp. TP27
ATTTATTCATAAATCACCATACAATAGATAAGTATTAATACGTGTTAATACTTATCTATATGTATTAACACCTTCCAATACATATTAATATACAGTGAATTAACCTCACAGGCAATGAATAAGTATTAATTATTTTTACTATTTATTAATACGTATTAATAAATAGTAACTAAACAACGAAACCTCTGTTATATCTAACTTTTCCGTGACACCTTGTATCCCATGGGATACAATTAACTTATGAAATATTCTATTGAAAAAACCCAACTTTTTGATAAGTGGCTATCCAAACTAAAGGATAGAACAGCAAAAAATGCAATCTTTATGCGGATAATGAGAGCTGAAAATGGCAATTTTGGAGATATAAAAAACGTCGGTACACCTGTACAAGAAATGCGTATATTTGTCAGCAAAGGTTATCGGATCTATTTCACCATTCGTGGCAACAAAATCATTATCTTGTTAAATGGTGGGCATAAAGGCACACAACAGCAAGATATTGAAAAAGCACATAAATTACTAATGGAAATGGAGAGTTAATATGCCCATTAAAACAACACCATTCAACCCTTTTGATTACTTGGAAACCCAAGATGAAATCAATATTTTTTTGCGTGAATGCTTAGAGGATAATGACCCTAACGTTTTTGTTTCTGCGTTAGGTCACTTAGTTAAAAAACATGGTGTGACTGACGTAGCAAAAGTAACAGGGTTAAGCCGTGAGAGCTTATATAAAACGTTCAACGGAAATACTCAACCCAAGTGGAGCACTATATTTAAAGTAACCAATGCGATAGGGCTTCACTTAGCGGTCGCTTAAACATACACAATACCTGCTTAATTAAGAGAGCATCATGTCTGTTTTTAAAATTAATTACTTAAATAACGAAAAGGCGTTACTGCGCAGCGAAACGATTTTAATGAAAGGACTTCCAGCCGCAAAACGTTCATCATCATCGATGGCTCCAATGGGAACGGTGAAGATTGAAATTTACGATATAGCCGAAAACTTACTCACATCAAAAGAATTGGGGAAGTGGACAGTTGCAGAATAAAAGCCTTATCAAGCTTTTATTTTTCAGGGGTCGGGATTTTATGCAGCAATACGGTCGCACATCGATTATCAATTGACGTCGATAAATGCTCTGCAATAAACATCCCTCCATGCCCATTAATAATATCCACCAATCGGCTAGGCTCATCCATAATGATAGATATGGGTAGCGGTCTAGATAAGATATTTTCATCACTAAAGCACGTATCAATTAACTCACTGTCGGTATAAATAATGCCAGGCTCTCGTTCAATCTCTGGATTGTCGAGCGTCGATTCAAAGCCATGCGCTTCATAAAGATACGTCAGTAAGATAAACAGATGGTCTGCATCCGTAAATTTCTCGCCATATTGACAATTCACTTTGTGTAACTCCCCTAATTTTTTCTCGATATTTTTACCTTGACGCGCCTGAGTAATTAACACCTTAATGTCTTTCTTAATGATGGCGTTACCTTGTAACGCCATTTGTTTCTTTAGAAACTTAATCAGTAGCTCGCTGCGTTTCTTCATAGGCACAAAGCGCGATGACATTTCCATGTAGCTGTACAGATGAAGCAGAGCAAGAGTGGTTAAATTAGTAAAGGCTTGATGGTATTTAAGTTTGCTCATGGTGCTCACTAAAAAAAGAGTAGGCTATTGTAGAGAAGGTAATCCTAATGCCAATCGCCATAAAGCATCCATTTTATCAGGAAAGGGAAGCGGTTGACCATTTTGATGTATTTTTACGGAATACGTCCCAAATCCATTATCATACAAGCCTTTCTTTTCTGTTGCTGGCAGTGATTTCGGGAGGGGCGTCGTCATTTTTGCTATCACCTCACTCATATTGACTCTCGCATATGTTACCAATTCATGCAGCGACCATCCTTTTTTCATTCGAGCAATCAAAAGCGACAAAGGGACTTTGTATTCCAAACTGATTTTTTTCAGGCCGCGAACGCCTTTATAGACGTAGTCATCCCATCCTTTATTTTGTTCATAATAAACAGGTGTATTGGAATACATACTGTTAAATTCACGACGACAACGCTCACACATAAAGCCATTCCTCAGCATCATTAAACATTTCTTCAATCAACTTGTTGGCCGCTTCTTTGTCATTTTTAGGGGCATAGATTTCTAAATGATTACTTGTCCCTTTACGCAATCGAATACGTGCATCAGGGTAACGTTGTCATACACGACGCTCCATTTCTTGTTGAATAAGCGCGGTTCCATTTCTTGGTAACAAAGCTGAATTTAAAATCATTTCAATACGCATAATAACCTCACAATTAACTGTATATATAACCAGTACATTTTTATACAGTATTCAAAGAAAGTAAATCATTATTTACTCTCTTTTTACACTTTAAAATTTGTATAAATAACAATAAGTTAATGCACTTATCATTGTTTTTTGTTCCATTGCTGCTCAAACTCCAATAATAACTTTAACGTACAATAATTTTCGATATCCAAACTGACCCCTATTTCATTTTAAAATGCGTTTTAACTTGTTAAAACCGTTTTTAAATACAAAGCGATGCAAAAAAAGAGACCTACAAGGGTTATGATTCGATGATGGAGTAGGTTAGTAGGCCAGAGTCACCAATGACCACAAGATTGCTTGTAAGCGCATAGGATAAGAAATAACACCTAATTAAAAGTAACCTCAGCCCTTTTCCTGAAAGAATGCTCTTAAGTGTGTTGGTTTGTCAGAGTGCGCTATCGTTTCCTGTCGTATGACAAAAGAAATGTTCAGCGCAGCCAGTAGGGTGATGATCTATTCATGTGTGATGGAATTGAACTGGCTGGGGGCCTGTTAATTTTCTTCTGAAATCTTTTTTGTGTTTGGGGAGTAAATTGAAAATTAATGGGAGGTACTTAATGCTCTGCTCTTTGTTTCTCTTAAATATTTATTTAATTATTTATATAAATACAAAGTACTAATACGTTAGTACTCATAAGCGCAGCCGTGTATTCATTGCCATTATTGTGCTTTTTTTTAAGGATAATTTATTGCACTACCTTTAGTGTGGATAACAAAATTAATCCACAGCCACACGAAAGTAAGCCAAAAACAACGATAATTATGGTAGTTAATCCGTTAAACAGGTCAGAATAGGAGGAAAAAGTTAGGCTCTATGAATTTTAGACGTGAGTATGCCTCCGCTTTCGCGGATACGTTAATAGTAGTTAATGAGGAGCTGGGTGGGGCAGATAAGCATCAAAGACTCTTGTCACACTATCCGCTACATTATTGAGCTTATCCGCGTTAAATACTTCTTGTACGCCATTGGCAAGGGTTCGGAACGATACCCAAGAGAAGCGTAAGCCTTTTTGCTCTTGACGCTTACGAGACGCAATAATGAGTTGGCAAATATTGCTGTAACGAACCACTTTCAAGTCACTAAAGAAACGCTCAGAGAACTGTTTATACGCAGGGGCACTGCGTATAGTGCCTTCTTTCAGATCGACACAGACGTTGACACGCTCACTGTGAAGATAACCAGCGCGTTTCAAGTATGAGATCGCTTTAGCGAACGATTTAGGAGAAATAAAACGACCAAAGCGCAACGCATAATCTTCTTGTAAGTGATCATAACTGATCGTTTTTAGTCCAGCTTCCGTTGGTAAACCAATGCGTCCACCAATGAGATCAGTATTTACAATGATACACGCAAGTACGTTCGCAACGAGTCGGCGGCATTGAATATTATTAACGCCTTCACCTCCCCACGCATTTAATGCAGGGAAACGGTTCGGGTTAGCTATAAATTCTTCACACGATTTTAAAATACGAGCGTATTCAGGTGGCAAGGTTTCCCATTTGCCACTGCGCAGCAAACGACGAGAGCGAAAATCGAACTTAAAAGGGGTCTTAGGCTTCTTTTTGTTTTCATCAGCAACAACAGAACGATGAAGTTCAATCAGCTCATGCTTACGATGTTTACGTTTAGCACGATACTCAGCATCATATTGTTTTTTGATTTGAATTTTAGAGAGAAGATCAGAAATGCTCATAAGACACATCCTCATCATAACGTCTGATAGCATAAGCTAAGGCATTACGGTGATAGGAATTGCGTCTTTGTATATAGGGCTGCCAGAGGCAACATTGAAATAGGTTCATCTTTAGATTCTCAACTGTTTATAGGTTGTTTGGCTGGTAACCAAACATTGCTAGTTAATCTATAGGAAAAGATCACAAAGATCAACCGATTGTTATTTCGACGAATTTTAGATACAAAAAAGGCTGACCCAGTTGAGATAGTCAGCCTTTTTTGCGAATGCTATATGGTTAAGGTACCACCCTCAACACATTCTGAATTCTTAAAAAATACACTACATAGAAAACTATGTAGTAACGTGCTATGTAATGCACTTTGACTTTAAGAACTTATGCCTACTATATAATTAAACTTAATGAAAATAAACATAAAACATCAATGCAGTACAAAAATCCTAATTAGCAATACATTTGGATTTGACCAATAACACGACCAATAACATTTATGGTTTGAAACTCTATGCCGATATCTTCTGATTGATACTTTTCGTTATAACTTTTTAATCGCAAACCTTTTGGGATTCTTTCTAACTCTTTCATTCTTACCATCCCTTCATGAACAAAAACATAAACATTCCCATCGACCACATTACATAAAGACCTATCAATGAAAATAACACTGCCATCAACAAAGATAGGTTCCATTGAATCCCCGTTTACATTTAAAGCAATTGTCGATTGAGGATTAGAAATAAAACAAGCATGAATACAAAGATCGTCATAGGATTCATCAAAAGCTTCTAGACCATCTCCTGCGGCAGCTTCTACATTTTTATAATAAGGTATATTTACCATTTTTTGTCTATATTTTATGTCTTTTTTGGGATCAGTAAGAGAATCTAAAGTAACCATAAAATAGTCTGCTAGTTTTATTGAACTTTTTGCTTTTGGTTTAGATATATCTAATTCCCATTTAGAAACAGCACCAGCAGAAACCTCTACTATCTTAGCGAGAGCATCTTTCGTTAGATCATTTTCTTGTCGTAAGTATTCTATTTTTGAACCTATCGTTTTCATGCCATTTATCTTCACCTTTTGCCATTGGTATATTTTCACACAAACAATCAAGACAAATGTCTCTCTATGCAGTACGTATGTCTTGCTTTCTATTACTGTTTGATTTACCATCATTCACATGATCATCCATACAGTCCTTTTTACAGGCTGAAACCTTAAAGGTTATTGAATGAGCAAAAAGAAAGACACCGTGGGGATCCATTTCCAAATGGACAAAATCACGAGTGACACACTCGAAAGAGAAGCAGAAAAAAATGGGCGTACTAAACGACAAGAAGCCGCTATTCGACTTCGTGATCACGTTGCCCGTTACAGCTCCACTTACGTTAAAAAATAATTTTTTACCGTAATAAATCCTTTTAAAGGATGCTCTTTAACAATTAGTGCCAAGGCAGATCATCTACCAGACTATTTACGTGTGATACGTCAAGACTCTATTTTTGATGATCGAGGACAAATGCCCGTAATAATTTGTCAGTGTCCAAAAGGACATATCACCCCCTAATTTTGGCTGGGTAATCAATAGATCCAATTGATTGTAATGTGAGTGGATTTTCTTTTTTAAAAAGGAAGTAATGTGAAAGCATTTAAAAAAACTAGAGTGGATAGAGCGATCCAGTTAGCTGAGCCGCCCACTTATCGCGCTCTGCATTGGTATTGTGATACCAACGGCAACGTAATTAAGAAATTTACACCAGTAAAACCTTACCAAACCTTAATCAAAAAGGGCATGTTATGAACATGACACACACAGAAATACGCGAAGCGGTTTCCGTTATTACACTCATGCGTGAAGGTCATAAACCGCGCACTGAGCGAATTGATAGGCTCGCAAAACAACGCATTGATGACAAATGGTATCAATGGCAATTACGAAAAATTGATGAGGACGAGTTG
>NZ_JARDAK010000046.1:0-5849 GCF_056470645.1 Pseudoalteromonas sp. TP27
CCTCGTAAAAATTGATGCGCTTTACTTGCTTGACTGGCTGCTTTGAAAATATAACGTTTGTCATCTTTCAATGCCGTCAACCAATTAGCGATATAAGATTCGTGTTGAACCTCACCTACAATTCCCAAATCAGCCATGAGAAAAACACTTCCCAATTCGGCGATTAACTCTTCAAACGCATAGTCTTTAGAGCCAAACACATTATTGTTTTTACGCTCTAATCGAGTTTTATGTCCCGTCCAATGCGTTAGCTCATGAAGCGTAGTCGCATAAAGATCTTCTGTTGAAGAAAAACGGCTCATATCAGGAATGACTATCTCATCCGTAGATGGTCGATAGAAAGCGCATTGACCGTTATAAACGATACTCGCCCCTGTTGCATTAAGGAAGTGCTCTACATGCTCTAGCGAACAAATCGTGCTTGTTTCAGAAGCCGTCACAACGTGACTTCTCATTGAATCAAGCAAACCATCGATTTGGTCAAGATTAAAAACGGTGTACGTTTTTAACATGGCATAGCGTTCTATTTCATCAGAGCCCTTTTCTTTTTTTTCAATCATATTGTAAAAAAAGATATGAGTGCCTTTTTCCCCTTTGCGAACTTGCCCGCCCTTTTCCTTTGCTTGCTTGAAGGTCATCCAAGAAGAAGAGGAAAAGCCCTGCATCGTCGCGCTCATCCATAACAACATGATGTTCATGCCGTTATACAATGCGCCCGTACTTGCATTAGACGGTATTCCTGATTGCTCTGTTTTATTCCAAGGGCAAACCCAAGGTTTTACTCCAGACTCAAGTGCTTCAATAATTTGATTGGTGATTTGTTGGTAAAAATCAGGTTTAGATTTGGTGTGCGTCTTCATAAGGACGTTTCCTTTCGTTAAATTGGTAAAAATGGGGTAAACCAATTCAACGGGCATCTGCCAATTGAATTGGCAAATGTGGAACGCGCTCTAAGCGCTAGTGATGTCGTTGCAGAAATGCATACACATTTCTTAATTACAGTTGGTGTGGGCCGCTATAAAAGCGTAACTAGCAAAAGCTAGGGGTGTAAGAGACTTAGATCTAAACAACCTGAAAGTTAGGGACGCGAACGTCCCTAACAGTCGGTTACTTCTTCACTTCGTAAGCAAATTCTGCCGATACTTTCAACACTGAAAACAGAGACGCATCTAAATAGCAAATATCTTTAGATACGAAAACTGCAAGCAACATCAACATAAAAAAGCCGCCAAAGACGACCATCATATTTTTTTTCGGCAAAATTTGCCTCCTTGGTTAAAAGAGGCTACCATTGAGCTGTCTAGGTTCATTAGTAAGACCTCGTTGATTAATATTAACGGGGTTTTTCTATATCTGAGCCCAACAAAATGGATAAATCCAAGCGTTTGACACAGATACGTCTCAAACACCCGTCAGTATCATATCAACATTCAACTTAATAAGCGATTATCTAAATTGCTCTTTATGCACTCGCTCATTTCGCAACAGACAAATCATACTCAAAGATAACGATGTACTTTTTTACATATCCACATGAGGCGGTAAGAGACTTAAACCGACTCTCGTGAGCTGATTGTGGGTATGTAAAAAATAGAGATCGCAATATTGCTTTTTGGGAAGGGGAATTAATGTGTAGTGATTAGCTATACAAGCGGTAATCACTACATATATATGGAAGGTTTTACTGGCAGGGGGTTAGTTTACCCCGTCCCATAACATATCATTTCTAACAAAATTTTTGATAATAACTGGGTTGTTGCAAATAATCTGTTATGTGTGGCATTAAGGTGTGATGGTGTAACGTCCAAGCCGATACTTGATTGTATTTTACTTAAAACCTAGCCATTAACAGGATCTAATCACTTATTTTTCACGAAATATGTTGACATTAATCCGATTTAAACCATAATTAAGTCACTAAACGCCCGTGGCGCTTTACATGAAAATGTATTGTGAGCAGCGGGCTTTTCTATATATAGAGATTAGTAAACGTGGCATTACTACCCTACGAAAAACCTTATAAAACCCCAAAACTCCTCATAGATAAATTGGTTATTGAAGAACTAAATATCGATAACCGAAGTCATGCTGAACAAATATTATCCCGAATTAACTATTATCGCTTTAAGGCATACTCCCGCCCATTTAGAGTACGTGGTAATGGAAAGTTTGTCCCAGAAACTACATTCGACGATGTTGAGCAACTTTATCACTTTGATGATAAATTAAGAGCTCTTTGCTTTTCATATACTTCAATGCTAGAAATACAGTTGAGAAGTCGATTAGACCAAGTTATAGCAAGTAGTAAAAATGATCCTTTCTGGTATATCGACAATTCAGTTTATGCTGAATTTGGTGATATGGATTCGTTCGCTAAACATATACAAGATAAATTTAAAGATAGTGATGAAGAATTTGTTGATCACTTTAAAAAAAATTACCAAAACCTATCTAACGGAGATTACCCAGAATTACCTCCATCTTGGGTAGCAGTAGAACTCTTTACTTTAGGCACACTGAATACCTTATTCTTAAAGTTGAACATAAACTATTTCAACGTTGGTTCAAGTGATGAAAAAAACCATTTAAACGTCATGTCAAAAGAATTTGGGGCTATGTCATTTATTAACTTACGTAGCTGGCTTGAAGTCATCAAGCAAATACGCAATAAATGTGCGCATCATGCTCGATTATTCAATGTAAAGATAAAACCTTGGCCGAGGTCATCACGCCTTTTTGATAATGATTACAAGCCTGAACATGACCGACGTATCTATGTTTCCCTTTGGATGTTACATCGAATGCTAAAAAGTATTGGAACGCCAAAAGATACAAAAGCTAAACTTCAAAAGTTATTCGATACATATCCATCAGCAGAAAAGCTCAAAAAAACAATGGGATTCCCTGAGAATTGGGAAGATGATCCTCATTGGGAAATATAATCAACTAAGGGTCCGCTCCCCTTAAAATATATCAATGTGACAGTAATCTTCAACCCATGACAATAGAATTATAAATAAGCTCAAATTGATTATTTGGATCTAATTCAGCTTGCTTTAACATAATTGATGGAATATGTTCACTGCGATTACGATTTATACTCTGAATTATATTCTTTACTAATTGAATTTTATCTTTCGGGAACTTTAAACCTAATGTAATACTTTTCACACTAGCATTTATTTTGTCCAAATTAACATTTGGATAACTATAGTTTTCATAGAAAACCTTCTCTTTTTTATGAGAAAACAATCGAACTTCATCCTCATATTCCCAGTCTTTATTTTTGGTAAGAATATATTGATTAAACCTATATTGATTATCTTTTCTTAGTTTTGAATGATCATAACTAATTTTTTGTATTCCTACACCATCGGGTAATTCACACCCAAACCAATACTCGACCATTATGCCTTGGTGTTGATCTGCATAATGAGACCACATAAGCATAGAGTCATTATTGTTAGTTAATGAATATATTCGGTAGTCTGAACACATTAAAGCATCTCCACCAACCCCCAAAAATAAGCGTTATTATGATTTTTATTTTGGCTGAAATATTTATATTCAGTATTGTAAAGGTCGCTAATATTTGGCGATCTTTTTATTAGACCGAGATCAAGTTTTAACTCAAATACAGCTAGAATGAGTCATAACTTCATTGTCATGTGACATTAAGGCAGACCCCAATGTCACATGACAATGAAGTTTATAATATGGATTGTTAACTAATAATACAGAGTGGTCTATCGCTGATCTGATCTATAATAGTTGACTTTTTGTGACAATTATGCGAGTAAGATCAACTAACTCAGTGTATTTAATCACAATATTTTATTTTTATTGAAACTTTTATCATTAAATTACGTCTACGAAACCATAAGTAAAACGTATTAATTAGTGCGTTATTATTACTTTGTTTTTAATATATCAACATAGTAGATGAATATTAAAAAAGTAATGCTCATATTCTTTATATTGGAATATTTATTGAAGAGTAAAGAGTGCGAGTTGTTTTAGTCATTAAGAATAATATAAAGGATTAATAAGTGAAAATAGGTCATGAATATTTAGTTAAATGGATAAGTGCTCCTGCTATTCGTAAGTTATTATTAGTTAGCTCTATGCTGATTTTTATCGTAATAATTTTATTTTTTGTTGGAGTTTTTAATAAAACATCCGTAACTGCTCAAGAGTTTGTTAACTTACAAGAGGGGGAAACTCCAAACGTTGGATTTCGCAGGGCACATGCGAAGGGTATTTGTATCAAAGGAACATTTGAATCCAATGGTTCACTTAATCGTTATTCAATAGCAAAGGTATTTAATGAAAAATCTACTCCGTTTTTAGGGCGATTTTCAATTGGAGGGAATAACCCTACAGCCCCAGACTTAAAATCACCAGTTCGAAGCTTATCGTTCTCATTATTTAGTGAGAATAATCAAGAGTGGAGGGTCGCTATGAATACGCCTCCAGTGATGGCTGTTGCTACTCCGGAAGCTTTTTTTGAACAACTACAATCATTATCACCTGATCCGATAACAAAAAAACAGAATCCAGAAAAAATTAAAGCTTTTTTTGCTGCACATCCAGAAAGCCAAGCATTTAATGACTGGAAAGAAAGTTATGTGCCAGCAAATAGCTTTGCAGGTGAACGTTATCATAGTATTAATGCTTTCTACCTTATTGATAAAACAGGGAATAAACAAGCTGTTCGTTGGACTGCGGTACCGCAATTAGATAACAATATGCCACAACTTGATATAGCATCACCAAATGCATTACAAGATCAACTAATTGAATTGTTAGAAAGAGGCCCTGTGACTTTTTCTTTGATTTTTACTTTAGCGAATGATTCTGATGATGAAAATAATCCAACAATACCTTGGCCATCAGAACGGAAAAACATCAATGCTGGCACATTAGTCATTACTAATTGGGAAGCTCAAAAAACAGGGCAATGCGCTCAGGAAAACTTTGATCCTTTAGTTTTACCCTACGGTATAGAAGCCACTGAGGACCCTATTTTACGCGCAAGAAGTTCTGCTTATGCTGAATCTTACCGACGAAGAGCAAAAGAAACATTGTTTAATAGTCATATAATCTCAGTAATCGAAGGGGATAATAATGCAAGTAAATAACGGTTATTCTAAAGGTTCTAAAGTGCTCCATTGGGCGATGGCATTTATATTAATATCAATGCTTTTTTTAGGTTTATCAATGGTACAAAGTTTGGCTATATGGCAAATAGATGCAGTTGCATTTCATAAATCATTTGGAGTATTAGCTCTTGTATTGGTGATTGTAAGATTAATCAATAAAGTTTTATCACATAGCCCATCATTACCAAGTGAGTTACCAAAATGGCAAGTTTATATGGCTCATACAACCCATATAGGTTTATATGGTGCTATGTTTTTGATGCCTATCTCTGGGTGGTTAATGCAAAATGCCGATGGACGAAGTGTTAGTTTTTTTGGTTGGATAGATCTCCCAAGCATGATTGAAGCAAATATCAATTTATATGGTTTATTTAGAGAAATACATGGTTTTGTAGCATGGTTATTTTTAGCTATGGTATTTATGCATATTAGTGCCGCTCTTTATCATGGGTTGATAAAGCAGGATGGTGTAATGTCCTCTATGCTTTCAAGAACAAAGTAATTAGCTTCATATGATGAAAAATGTCGTTAATTTAGCGACATTTTTTTTAGCTCGTGATCACGTTTTAATTCAAATACAGCCAAAACTAGTCATAACTTCATTGTCATGTGACATTAAGGCATACCCTAATGTCACTATGGCAAATTTATCTAACTAAAAATGGCTTTCTTAGAGAACCACAAATG
>NZ_JARDAK010000047.1:0-5528 GCF_056470645.1 Pseudoalteromonas sp. TP27
AGTGACGACCAGCGTCTTATGATAGCCAATCGATTAAAAGAAGCCGAAGCCCTAAAACAACGAATACTCCAAGGAGACACCAGCTCACTAGACAACAGTCAAAACCTAACGACTCAACTCAATACCCTTGAAGCGAGTTTTTCACCGCCACCAACCAACATTGTTGGATTTACCAAAGAAAATACCTACAACGCCTCAACAGAGGGCTTGCTCAAACTCCCGATAGGCACCCTCATTCCCGCCATCACCGCCATGAAAACCAACAGCGATTACTCAGGCTCGTTCAAAGCCACCGTATCTCAAGATGTGTTTGATTTAAGCGGGGAATACGTTCTGGTGCCACGGGGCGCTCAGGTGATTTTAAAATCCGTCTCTATCAGCAATGTCAACGAGCCCATCAGCAGTCGTATGGGCATTACGGTGCCATGGATAGTGTTGCCTAACGGCAACAAGATTGATTTAAGCAAATCCTCTGGCATGGACAGAGAAGGAATTAACGCCCTTGGGGATGTGGTTGATAGGCATTTGATGGCGCAATTCTTTGGGGTTGCCGCTTACGCGCTTGTGGCCACAGAAACCAGTCGTTCTGGCACCAGTAGCGACAGCGATTCCAGTTACGCGGGGGATGTGGGTGAAGGGCTTCGCTCTCAAGCCGCCCCCCTTGCTCAAAAATACTTATCCCTTACCCCAACCATTACCCTACGGGCGGGGCAAAGTATGAACATCATGATTGAGGATGAGATATTTCTCTCACCTTGGCGCAATATTTACGAGGATTATTTATGAAAAAACCAACGCCCTATCTGTTTGGGCTGCTACTCATGGCAAGCGTTAATGTCAACGCCGCGCCCTATCTTGCCGAAGTTGACCCACTTCAAGTCGCCGTCAGAACCGTGTGGCCACCAGAGCTGACCACGGTTGAAGATGCGGTGACATGGTTGATTGAACCACTTGGGTATGAGCTGACCACTCAATACCCTGCCCCAAGTAGCGCAGAAGACATACTTGGAGCCCCTATTCCAACAGGTGCTAAATTGCACCGAACCATGCCCGTGTTAGACGCCATTCAAATTCTGATAGGCACCGATAACACCATTCTATTAGACAAAAAGCATCGCTTACTCAGCGCCGCACGAGGTCATTAATGAAGACTCAACGCTCTCTCTTATCGTTTCTCACTGTACCGCTCTTACTCAGTGCGTGTGCTTCCGATCCTTATGAAGGTCGCGGTGAATATTTTGCACTGACTCAGCGACACATTATTGAGCTGGATTTATCCGTGATAAAACCAAGCCAAACGGCGCAAACCCAACAAAGTGCCAAACAGCTCGCCTTGATACAAAGCCAAGTCAGTGAAAAAGACGCCTCTCCAAGCAACGATAAAATGTATCGATTCACCCTTAAAGAAGGGGAAACCTACCGCTCGGCCATTCGTCGCTGGTCAAAAAAAGCGGGCTATAACAACGTAGTTTGGTCAATGGATGAGTCAGGCATGAGCGCCATCAATGGCACCAATCCTGAGCTTGTGGATTATCACGGCACCTTAAAGAAAGCCATGAGTTTACTTGCTGCCAAACTTAACACCCCTATTCGTCTGACCGTATCAGAAAAAGACAAGGTGCTTGGTGTATATGACTTTGATGAAGAGCCAAAACTCACTCACATCAAAGGCAGCTCATTAAAAGACGTAGTGCGTAACATCGTGATTAATTACGGCCTCAAATGGTCGGACGATGCCAACGATTCACGCAGTTGGTTGGCGCTCAATGATTACACCTTTGGGGCCAACTATTACTTATTAACCAGAGAAAACGACGTCAATAGCGCTCTGCAAGTGGTGTTATCGAGTTACCCCGTTCGCTCTGAAATTTTAGAATCCACTAACCAAGTCTTTATCTTGGAGGAAAATTAATCATGCTTAATTTACGTCGCGGGTGCTTGTCACTGGTTATTGCCTCAATGCTACTGGTCGGTTGCAGCTCTCAAGAGTTCAAAGACAACCAGAAAAAGAACGATGAGATCCAACAAGAAATAGCCACTCGCTCAACCACCATTAAAAACAAAAAAGTCGATTACATTACCTTACCCCCTGTCACCCAGCGCACCATCGTTGAAAAAGTCGATACGGCATGGCTAGACACCGTGGTTACGGTGAACGTGGCTGACATGCCCCTCTCGATTGTGATTGAAGAGATCATGAATGGTGTTGGTTTACCTATCTGGTTTTCCGAAGAAGTCGAACCAAATAAAGTCGTTTCTTTAAATTTTTCATCGACGCGATTAGACGTACTTAACCTACTTTCTCGTGAAACCGGTTATGGCATTTCAGCTAAAGACAAACGTCTTGAAATTACTAAGTACGTAACCGAAACCTTCTCGTTAAATATTCCAGCGGGTACGTATTCTGCTCAAATTGGCTCGCAAGGGGAAGCGTCGGGTGAAGACTCCGCTCGCATTGAAGGTCAGTTTCTTAACATCGAATACAGCGAGGTTCAAATCGTTGAAGAGATAGCCGATGGCATTGTGAAGTTGCTAGGGGGGGACGATAAAGCAAAGAACGCCGTATCAACCGCAACCTCTCTTTCTCACATCACGGTTCGAGCCACACCCGACCAAATGATGGAAGTGCGAAACCTGATTGATAACGCACAAGCCTCATTATCAAAGCAGGTCATGCTTGATATTCGTGTTCTTGAGTTTAAATCCAACTTAGGCACTGAGCGTGGGATTGACTGGAACATTGTCCGTGATACGGGGGATGGCTTACTGCAATTTTTTGTACCAGGAACCACAACGGTTTCTCAAGGGTTAGGCTCAGGACTGGCCTTTACGGGCACGGGAAAATGGTCAGGCACCGAAAGCTTGATCAAGGTATTGGAGAAACAAGGCTCGGTATCAACAGAAACCCCAATCACAGCCATGATCTTAAATAACCAACCCGCAAAAATCACTCAACAGCGCGTCGAGCCGTACATTTCAGAAGCCTCTTCTGAATCGAGCGAGGGCGTCGTTTCTGCCAGTGTGAAGCGTGACAAAGAAGTGGAAGGCGTCGATATGATGGTGGTTGCGAATGTGCAACGTAACCATGTGTGGTTACGTATCTCAGGACAATTACAAAAAATCGTTCAACGTGAAGACAAGAAAGTCGAAGACATTGGCCTTCAATTTTTGACGGTGCAAAAATCTGAGATCACCTTTGCCAACAAACTGCGTTATGGCCAAACCTATGTGATTGCCTCTATCAAACAAACCAGCCGTCTTGCGGAAAGCTCAAAAAGCTTTTGGACGCCGTTATTTGGAGGTACTGGCTCTCAAACCGATACGATTGAAACCTTGGTGTTATTGACCCCAAGAAAAGTGGAGTAAGACGATGGAATTGGCAACCCTTGCCCTTCTTTCTTTAAATGAGCTAAAGAAACATCAACGATTGCACCCCGCCCCTTTTGAAAAAATCGTCATTTCTAACCAACGTCTCACCCGCTATTACGGCCAAAATAATGCCGTGTGCTATGGCGAATGGGTACGTGACGTTCTGGATAAACCAACACAGTTGTCAATTTATCTGGAGCAGAAAGAAATGAACGCATGGTATGGCTGTGCAATGGATGAAGACGGGGTACTGATAGAAAGAATAGGCTCATTTGCCTTGTTGTGTGATGTGCTTGCGTATGATTTACATCAAGCGAGTACGATATACATTACCCATGAGCTGCCATCCCAACCTGACGGGATCAAAGATAAGGACGTAAGAGCCGTCACGTTACCTAGTAATGATGAAGAAGCACTCGCCCCTTATAGGCTCACTAAACGTCAATCTAAAAAGCCATTATTGTTGGCCTGTTTGGGGCTTGCGGGGGCATTACTTGGGGTTGGAACCTATGTCATGATCCCTGATAGTCCCGCCCCACAACGCGTGGCGGTGCCACTCAGTGAAGAAATGCGCTATCAAGCGCAATACCACACCAGCGTATTGCCTAATGTCGCCATTATCGATGCCAGAAATGCTCTTTTAAGCACCACGTTATTTCCACAAGGCGTGAATGCCAACACGGTGTCATTTCAGAATGGTCAACTCTCCCTGCCTATCACCATGGAGCCCAGCGCCAACTTAAATGAGTGGCAACAATGGTTAGATAACCACGCGGCATTTTTGGCCCACTATGAGGCGCAAACCTTAACATTGACCCCAACAATGCACACAGGCGAGCTGCCACAGTATGACATGAGCGTTCAGCATGACGTAGTACAACGGCTTCATTCTATGGGCATAGGCGTCTTGCAAAACACGCAAGATAAGCGCGTTGGGGCCTTGTTGATTAATCAATATCAACTCAGTGCCACCGTACCGCTTGGCTCACTCAATATCTTGAGTGAAATACTTAATCATCCAATGATCTCTCTTGATGCGATCTCTTTGACGCTCAATGACACCATGACGGTGACAGGCACCATTGGCATTACCTTACAAGGCATTAAATAATGACACTGAAAAAGAAAGTGCTGTACGCCCTAATGGGCTTTTCCCTCTTAGGCATGATAGGCAATACCCTTTTATCCCTCTCAAATGAGCGCTCAAAAAAAGAAACCAAAGCGCGATTAGCAGAGCAACGTCAAGCATGGGCGTTTCAAAATACAGACACGCTGACGCCTGTGATTGAAAGCCAATCATCACCATCACCACAACCAATAGCGGTAACAACAACGCCGAATACGTCGTTGCCCTTATCCCAAGAAGCACAACGGGCCTTGGACTCACTTCAACAAACCTATCTTAGCGAAGTGAACACCAAAGCAATGAAGGCAGCGAAAGAAGAATGGGAAGCCGAACAATCGCTACTAAACACCAAAAAACCCAAAGAAAATACGGTGATTGTTCCAGTAGAGCCTATTTATACCCCATCGTCATACAAGGCCGTCTCTCCTATCGAGCAAGTGATTGTGAAAAGTATCTTTTTTAATGACAGTCGTGTGGTTGCGTGGGTGGAATTTGAAGGGCAACTCATCCCTATCAAAGAGCAAAGTGTGTTTTTAGATACAGTGGTTGACTCCATTACCAAAAACTCAGTGGTGTTTAATGAAGGCGGTCGATTAGTGACTCGCTACATGAGTGCCTCAAAAAAAGCGGTGCCAAAAAATGAAAACATCAGTGAAGAGTAATTGGCTCACACTCTCGCGCTTATGGGCCAGTAAGCGCACAGAGAAACCCACGCCATCCACAACCACGGTTCTAAAGATCGTTGTTCCTCTCAATGAGAAAAGGAGCTCAGTATGAATACGGAATTGGTGCTCAGTGATGAGCTAAAATCCATTTACTTTAAATACCAAAGCGCCATCTTGACTCAAGATGGTCAAATTTATACTTCTGACTTTACCACCAACGCCATTGATGAGATCAAAGCCGTCGTTAAGAACTATCCCTTACTGCTACCAGAGCAATTAGGTCAACGACTTAACGTGGTGCTGTGTGAGCAAAACTACCTCTCCTCTTTACTTGAAGAAAATAAAGGGGAGCTGCAACCGCTGCACTT
>NZ_JARDAK010000048.1:0-5471 GCF_056470645.1 Pseudoalteromonas sp. TP27
TGCAACTTGGTAAGAAAGTCCGAGAAAAACTATGCATACTGGTATTTTCATCTTATTTTTCATAAATTACACTCTCACAATTTAAACTAAACAGTTTAGTTTAAATTTATGACTATGAATAATTAAGATAGTTCACTAAAATATCGCTCTCCATTACATTTGCAATACTAATGACATTAGGGTCTGCCTTAATGTCACATGACAATGAAGTTATGACTAATTTTAACTATATTTAATTAAAACGTGATCACTAGCAAAAAAGCCCCCCAATGATTGGTTATCCAACTATTGGGGGTCACTTCATTTAGGCAACCTTTTCATAACCAATAGCATTAGAAGCCTAAATTAAGACTTAATTTGGCCTTGTGGTCGTTATCATGTTATAATAAATTATTATTAGATGGAGAAATATATGTCATAACAAGTACCAGATAGGAGGCAAATTATACGGTTTGACCTACTGCTGAAAAATGGACGCGCAAAAGAGTGAGAAAAATGTAACTAAGTTACATTGCGCTAAACGTATTTAAACAATAACAAACCCCGTTTAAATGGTGAATATATGAATACAGAAACAGTTAGTTTCTTAAAGAAAAATGCAGCTAATTTACCTTTAGAGGAGCCATTGGTTATTACACGAAACGGTATGCCTGCATATGTGGTTGAGTCTTACCAAGAAAGGTTACGTAGAGATGAAGCTATTGCTTTGTTGAAGTTGGTTAGCTTTGCTAAGCAAGATGTGACTAAAAAACGTGTATCATCAATTGGTGACTTTAAAGAACGTTTAGCTTTACGTAAACAAAATTTAAAGGATTCCAATAATAATGAAAATACAAGAAGTACAAATTAATGTAACAGATACATTCGAGCAAACAGTTGAAAGCTCTATTACACACTTAACACCATGGAGTAGTGAAGAGCTTGTTATTAATAAAGTTGAAAAACTTATTGATGATTTTCAAGAGCAAGTTACAAGCAATCCCTTTATTTATCCTCGTTGTGCTGAATTGGCCGAATATGGGTCTTCTAATATAAGGGAGTTTAAGCGAAATGATTTTCGACTTTTGTATGAAATAACTCAGGAAACTGAGGATTTAGTTGTAATAGATATGTTATTGCTGCTAAGACAAAAGCAGAGTATTCAAAATCAGTTAATCGAGCATTGCCTGTTTTATAAATAGTTTTTAGAAGAGTCACTTTATGTGACTCTTTTTGCGTCTCACATTATTTATATCGAATTTATTTATCAAACCGCTCTCCACCAAAATTTATTCTTCGATATGTAATTATTTTGTAACTTCTATTTTAAACAATGAAAAATCAAATATAGATAGTGATATTAGGGTGTGCCTTAATGTCACGTGACAATAAAGTTATGACTAATTTTAGCGATATTTGAATTAAAGCGTGATCACTAGCACGACTAGGTTGGCAACTACTGCTATTCCAAAACCAATAAGCAGATAAAGCATTAGTGATTTTTGATAGCGAATATCGTCATGATAATCACTTTATTGCTCAATGAGAGTATTAGGCCGTCACGGTATCGATATTTACCCCAGAGAGCATGAAATAGGTAATTCCTGCGAGATATAAAGCAAGTCCGATAAATAAAGGGCTTCCACAGGCAACAAAGCTCATTTTTTGTTCATATTTAAACCTTTTGGTGATAAATGATATTTTTATTAATTTAGAAATGAGTGGATGTAAATGAGAAGATATCTAAAACAAAATATTCGTGTGATTGGGTTGGTTTTGGGTCTTACCATATTCATTTCAGTTGCCTATCATGTAGTTGAAGGCAAAATTGAAGATAAGTACCAAAAAGAACTCAATAGCCAAACATGGGGCAGCAAAAACTACGGGGTTAAAGTCGAACCTCTGACATTTGGTGAATGATTTATGTTAAGTAATTGCAATCATTGTGGAAGTCCTTTACCGAAAGAGGCGACAGTATGTAATAAATGTTTTGCTATTGATCCTTTTAATGAAGTTAAAAAAACAAATTCTTTGGGTTTTAGGTCAATTATTATTTGTGCTTACTTGTTGGTTAGCTATGAATTGGGTATACATAACTATTTTATTGCACTATTTAGATAATCCATAGGGACACATTATTTTTTGTGTCAACTTTTATTTTAGCCTTTTCATTACAAAACTTATGGTTCTCAATCTTTTTCCATAGTTCAGATAGATGACATTAGGGTTTACCCATTGGCGCATGACAATGAAGTTATGACTAATTTCAGCGAAATTAGAATTAAAACGTAATCGCAAGCAACAAAAAAACCGCTAAATTTTAGCGGCCTTTGCAATTATTACTTCGAAAGTTATGTGAAATTAACGAACATTCATTCCGTCGTATTAAGTACCGTTACGTTAAATTGGACTATGGTGAATCAATGAATTAAAACCTCGACACAACTTTCTTGAGCTCAATCAAAGAGGAAAGACTTGCCTCATGTTGTTTCTTGCTACTATCTATTAATTTGTTGGATTCTTGTACTTTGGTATTAATTGATACTATATTTTGATTAATTTCCTCGGAAACATAAACCTGCTCTTCAATTGCAACTGCAATTTGATTAGTTCTATCAATGGTATCTTGTACCTTTTCACTCAAAGAGGCCACGCTAACCATGGTTTCATCAATAACGACACTTGTAACTCTAGATTTTTCCATACCTTCATTCACGGATTGAACAGATTTATTACTGCTGTCAAATAAATTGTTGATAATATTTTCTATTTCAGTTGTGAATTCTTGAGTTTTTTGAGCTAAAGCTCGAACTTCATCAGCAACAACAGCAAAACCTCTTCCTGCCTCCCCCGCTCTGGCAGCCTCTATCGCCGCATTAAGTGCTAATAAGTTAGTTTGTTCTGCTATACCATTTATCCCACCAATAACAGTCTTAATACTATCCATATTTCCAGAAACCTCTTCTGACACCACTGATATATTACGAAGCTCACTAGCTAATTCAGAAAAGCTTTGATTTACTCTTACTAGCTGTTTCTGACATACCGTAAGTTCATCTTGGATGTGAATAGACGACTCTAAAGTATTTTGTGTATTCTGTGATATCTCACTAGAAGCAGATTGCATCTCATTGATAGCTGCGGCTACCATCTCAAGATCACTTTTTTGATTTTCCAAATGAGAAGATATAATTGAAGTAGATATCTCTACTTCGTTAGCTAAAGCAATACTATTGTCACAAGAGTCATTGACGGTGATGAGTACTCGCCCTTGTAATGCATTCGCATATTGCTTATGCAGTTTCATAACCAAACTGATCTCCGAAAAGTCATCGACTTTCCCAAAGTAAATTTGCTCCATTAAAGGGTTGTTAAATTCTTCACGAGCCTCTTTTCGCAACTTATCGAGTCTACGTGTTAACCCCCAAATGGTTAATGTGCTTCCTAGAAACAGAAAAACCAAAGTTTGAACTAATGAAGCTCGCTCATATGAAACGAGTCCATAACTCACCATGGTCAACAATAGGGATAAAAATGTGTAACGTTGCCAAAGCCGAGTTCGGGGAAGAAGGAGTTTCAATGGTGTATTGCCGTTCTTCAGAGTCCTATATACTTTTTCTGCTCTTTTTATATATTCCCTTTTAGGTTTAGATCTGACTGATTGATACTCAACAATCTTCCCTTCTTCTTTTAATGGTGTTACTAGGGAATCAACCCAATAAAATCCGCCATCTTTACGCCTATTTTTAACAATTCCCATCCAACTATCACCACTTTTAATGCAGTTCCATAAGTTTTCAAATGCGGCTTTTGGCATATCTTCGTGGCGAATGAGATTGTGGTATTGCCCAATTAAGTCTTCAGACAGATAGCCCGAAACCTCACTAAAGTGAGGGCTTGAGTATATAATCTTACTGGAGGTGTCAGTCAGAGATATCAGGTTGTACGAGTCAGGGTATTGATACTCATGTTCTTGCATAATAATAGTATCCAATTATTTTATTTTGAGCCTTGATATAAAAGGCAATCGATACAAAAGAACTTAATGTATTTATTAAGTCTCAGGTTGCTTACAAAAAACATTCTTAACAAGAATAATGAAATTAAAATGTCTACATATGCTCACTCTACCATTTCAGCTAACTATTTTTATCCCCGAGAAGACAAGAACAACAAAGACAAATGCGAATGAACCTAGCGGTTATAAACTCAATGAAAAAGGAAATTGTCACATAGCAATGTGACATTTCTAACTTGCGGTATCGTGTGACATTACTATATTGGGTTTACATTTGCGATGCGTAGTTCGAATATTATGTTTAATTAATGCCTACTTAAACTATGTGCAGTATTAAAATTTATAACTCATTCCTACCATAAATTGATTAGCATTAATTATAGGGTTGTTGATATTTCGGTATTCTACATTTAGTCCCAAGCCAGAATTGAATCTATTTTCAATTCCTAATGATGCCTCAAAACCCACATCTGAATCATCTTTAGATACGTTGTTTATAGTGTAATCAACAGTATAATTATTCGCCCCTAACTTTGTATAAATAAAACTATTTGATATCAATGGATATTGAAGAAACATACTAACTTTAGGTCCAGAAAAACTAGCATCTTTCACTTCAGCTACTTGACCAACAATAAAACTACCCATACCACCAACAGCAGCTGTCCACCCACCTTCAATACCAATATATGGATTAATCATATAGCGATAATAAGCATCAAGATTAAACGCATCACCATCGTTCATGGTTTGATTCATCTTGAATTCTTGAGTGCCGTAGCCAATTGCAGCACCAACAACATGCTCTGCAAATGAATGGGATGAAAATAAAGTTAAGCATAAAATTGATAAAGATATTTTTTTCATAAATACATCTCCTATTAGATTTATTGAGATTACTTATTAATCTTATTTTTAAAGCAACAACCTAACAAATAACTCATCATAAAAAAATAACCCGCATAACAATAATGAGTTAAATAACAAATACATCAAAAAACATTTATCTAAATATGCTTTAGTTACAGCAAATTTATCCAAAAACAACTCGCACCTTATCAAATACCACTTTAGGGTTATTTACATATTAACATAAGTATAACTTGCTTAATCCAAGTTTATTGAGCGACAATTAGAATGGCCGATTGATCTAATTGACGCGCTATAGCTGTGACATATGCAAACCTCATACAAGAACACTGAAATGTAAAACATATGTAATAAACACCTATTTATTAGCATTAGACAATGTATTAAATTCACATTCTGAAATGAAAATAACAATTTAAAGGTAACGTTCAATGAAAGAGCCAACTAGGCGACATTAGGGTGTGCCTTAATGTCACATGACAATTAAGTTATGACTCATTTTAGCGATATTTGGATTAAAATGTGATCACGATCTACTACTTGAAACGACCTTTTAAATACTTACGTTATAAATATCTCTAATGAGAGTATCGTTACTTATCTG
>NZ_JARDAK010000049.1:0-5341 GCF_056470645.1 Pseudoalteromonas sp. TP27
ATTTCAGCGGCTTTTTGATTTTAATTATTTACAATTAACGCTTAGTAAATACCAAACCTTCGTCATTTGCGTCGATAACGATAACGCAACCAGGTATGTAGTCCCCATTAAGTAGCTTTTGTGCCAGTGGGTTTTCTATCGTTTGTTGAATAGCGCGTTTAAGTGGACGTGCACCGTACACAGGGTCAAAACCACTTTCTGCAATTCGCTCAAGAGCCGCATCGCTTATTTCAAGTAAATATCCCATTTCAGTTAAACGCTCACGTAATTTCATTAACTGAATATCAGCTATTTCTTTTATATGCTCGTTAGCTAACGGATGAAATACAACAGTCTCGTCTATACGGTTAATGAACTCAGGCCTAAACTCATTAATTAATACTTCCATTACTTTAGCTTTAAGGGTCGTGTAGTCATTATTACCCGCTTGCTCTTGGATAATATCTGAGCCTAGATTTGAGGTCATAATAATAACGGTATTTTTAAAATCTACGGTTCTACCTTGCCCGTCGGTTAACCGGCCATCATCTAATACTTGCAGTAGAATATTAAATACATCTGGATGCGCTTTCTCTATCTCATCAAGCAGTATCACTGAGTAAGGTTTACGGCGTACCGCTTCGGTTAAATAACCGCCCTCTTCGTAACCCACATAACCTGGAGGTGCCCCGACTAAACGTGCAACTGAATGTTTTTCCATAAACTCAGACATGTCGATACGCACCATGGCATCTTCGGTATCAAACATAAAACCAGCGAGTGCTTTTGTCAGCTCTGTTTTACCCACACCTGTTGGGCCTAAAAATAAGAAAGAACCAATAGGACGATTAGGATCTGCAAGCCCAGCACGCGAGCGGCGTATTGCGTTAGAAACAGCCACAACCGCTTCATCTTGCCCTATTACTTTGCTGTGTAGCTTATCTTCCATTTGTAGTAGCTTTTCACGCTCACCTTGTAGCATTCTTGCCACAGGAATACCTGTCCAGCGAGATAATATTTCAGCAATTTCATCCTCGCCAACTTGGTTTTTAAGCAAGGTCATTTCTTGCATTTCGGCTTGTGATGCTAAATCAAGTTTACGTTCAAGCTCTGGGATTCGCCCATATTGAAGCTCTGACATACGCTGTAAATCACTTGCTCTTCGCGCCACGTCTAAGTCTAATCTTGCTTGTTCAAGCTCAGCTTTAATTACTTGCGTACCTTGAAGTGATGCTTTTTCAGCATTCCATATTTCGTCCAGCTCACGGTATTGTGCATCAAGGTCTGTGATTAGCTCTTGCATTTCACTGCGGCGTTTTTGACTTGCTTCGTCTTTTTCTTTAGCGAGCGCGTTATCTTCTAGCTTTAATTGAATAATACGGCGTTCAAGCTTATCTAACGACTCTGGTTTTGAATCAATTTGTAATCGAATTGAAGAGCCCGCTTCGTCTATTAAATCAATCGCCTTATCTGGTAACTGACGATCGCTAATATAACGATGAGATAACTGAGCTGCAGCAACAATAGCGGGATCCGTTATTTCTACTGAATGATGTAGCTCGTAACGCTCTTTTAAGCCTCGTAATATTGCGATGGTATCTTCAACCGACGGCTCTTCAATAAGTACCTTTTGGAATCGACGCTCAAGGGCTGCGTCTTTTTCTATATATTTGCGGTATTCATCAAGCGTGGTTGCGCCTACGCAATGTAATTCTCCGCGCGCTAATGCTGGTTTTAGCATATTACCTGCATCCATTGCGCCGTCACTTTTACCTGCACCCACAATAGTATGTATTTCATCAATAAATAAAATGACTTGGCCTTCTTCTTTAGCCAACTCGTTTAATACCGATTTTAAACGCTCTTCAAATTCGCCACGGTATTTTGCACCTGCAACCAACGCACCTAAATCAAGTGATAGTACGCGTTTGTTTTTTAATCCTTCAGGCACTTCACCGTTAATAATACGTTGTGCTAAACCCTCGGCGATTGCTGTTTTACCAACACCTGGTTCACCTATTAACACAGGGTTATTTTTAGTACGGCGTTGCAATACTTGAATCGTACGGCGAATTTCGTCATCGCGACCAATAACGGGATCAAGCTTACCCTGCTCTGCCCGCTCAGTTAAATCAATGGTGAACTTCTCAAGCGCTTGGCGTGTTTCTTCAGCATTTGGGTCATCAACCTTTTGGCCGCCGCGAATAGCTTTAATCGCGGTTTCAATTTTAGTAGCGGTAATATTTAACGATCTAAATATATCACCAAGCGGACCTTTATCGTCGCATGCCGCCAGTACAAATAACTCACTTGAAATGTATTTGTCTTTGCGTTTTTGTGCGTATTTGTCGCACAGGTTAATAAGTGAAGCCATATTATTTGATAGCTGCACGTCGCCGCCTACGCCTTCAACCTTAAATAACTTTTCTATTTCTTGAGAAAGCTTAGTATTAAGTTCGTCCGCACTGACACCTGTTTGCGCAAGTAATGCACGCACACTAGAGCCGCTCTGCTTAAGCAATGAATACATTAAATGTACGGGTTCAATAAATTGATGATCACGGCCAAGAGCTAACGATTGCGCATCAGAGAGCGCAGATTGAAATTTACTTGTAAATCTATCTAAACGCATGGTATTACCTATTAAATAATATAGTTGCTTAATTAATGGGTCTGTTTAGGTGTTTGTTCAAGGTGTGGAGGGAAATATAATGTTGAAAGATGTGAATTATTTGAGCCAGATCAAACTTGCCATACGTCCAGTTTGTCCATCTCGTCGATATGAAAAAAACAAGTCACTTTGAGAGACTGTACAATAGTCGCCACCCGTAATATTTTTAACTCCTAGCTGGGTAAGTAAAGTACGCGCAATATCATAAATATCAGCAAGATATTTGCCATTAGTTTGTAGTGTAAATGCTTGAATAAATGAAGGGGACCTTTTTTGAAATAACTCAAATACCTCAGCCCCAACCTCAAATCGGCTTGGCCCAATTGCAGGCCCTAGCCACGCACTTATATTTTCATATTTTGTACTAAAGCACTCTAATGTGTTTTTAATAATTCCCTGCTCGAGCCCTCGCCAGCCACCATGTATAGCTGCGATTTCTTTTTCATCATCACTCACCAATAAAATAGGTAAGCAATCGGCGGTCATTATAGCCAAAGGTTGATTTAATAACTGAGTATAAAGCGCATCAGCATCGTGTAACTCGTCAAAATCAAAATGTTCATCAACAATAACAACATCAGAACTATGAACTTGATTTAGCCACACGGCAGGTTTAGGTAGGAGTTCGGTTAATAGTGAGCGGTTTTTTGCTACATCACTTTTATTATCACCAACATGGTATCCCAAATTAAAGCTTTTAAAGGGGACTTTTGAAACACCACCTCCACAAGTAGTACTTAACGTTGCTACTTTATGAAGGTTTTGCCATGTCGCTGACAATAAGTGCATTATCTATCGATATCAGGATTAGCTTTAGTATCTTCACGTAATGCGAGTGTCATAGCAACCATATCATCAGGGATAGGTGCTTGCCATGTCATCATTTCACCCGTGATTGGATGCGCAATGCTCAATTTTACAGCATGTAGTGCTTGGCGTCTAAAGCTACGAAGTAACTCAAATAACTCGGGTGTTGCACCTTTAGGTGGACGCGGACGGCCGCCATAAGATTGATCGCCAATTAGCGGATGATTTAAATGTGCCATGTGCACACGAATTTGGTGAGTACGACCTGTTTCTAAGCGCAGACGTAAACGAGTATGAGCACGGAACTTTTCAGCAACACGATAGTGCGTGATAGCCGGTTTACCCAGTTCATGTACTGCCATATGAGTACGCTGAGTCGGATGGCGGCCAATCGCTTTTTCAACCATACCACCAGCAGTCATAGTACCATTACACAGTGCTTCATATTCACGCGTGAAGTTTTCACGCTTTTGTAGCGCTGTTACTAAATGCGTTTGTGCTGGAATCGTTTTAGCTACAACCATTAAACCGGTCGTGTCTTTATCTAAACGATGCACAATACCTGCGCGTGGCACGTTAATTATTTCAGGGTAGTAATGTAGTAATGCGTTTAGCACTGTTCCATTAGGATTACCTGCACCAGGGTGAACCACTAGGCCCATAGGTTTATTAATTACCAAAATATCATCGTCTTCATAAACAATGTTTAATTTGATATCTTGTGCTTCGTATTCGCGTGGTGCTTCAATTGTTGTTTCAACACTTACAACTTCACCACCGAGTAGCTTTTCGCGTGGAGTGTTGAAAATTTCACCATCTACGGTGATTTTATCATCCAATATCCACGTTTTTATACGAGAACGTGAATAATCAGGGAACAATTGTGCTAATACTTGGTCTAGACGTTTACCACCTAATTCGGTTGGAACGTCGGCTTGAAGAGAAATTTGCTCTGACATTAGTAACTTTACCCAATTTACCAGTGCAAGCTTTGCTCGACTGGGTTAGAATCGCTTTTAATAAAAGCATAATATAATACGCATAGTTTACTCGGTTTTACCGACTTGGCCTAGCCGAAGACATCGAAGGTAACAAATAAAATGATAAATAAAATAGGGAAACGTGCATTTGCCATTGTTTTTTCAGTTTCTGTACTTAGTTTAGGCGCTTGTTCGTCTGCTCCAGACCAAGAAGATATTCAACGTGTACCTAATAAGTCTGCACACGCTTTATATGAAGATGCAAAAGAAACACTAGATTCTGGTTTATATGCTCGCGCAATTGAACTTTTGAGTGCAATAGATTCTCGCTACCCGTTTGGCCCATTCTCTAAACAAGTACAAATGGACTTAGTGTATGCACATTACCAATCAGGTAATACTGAACAAGCACTTGCAACCATTGACCGCTTTATTCGCTTAAATCCAAACCATAAAGACCTAGATTACATGTATTACATGCGTGGTTTAGTAAATATTAAAGCTGATAAAAACGCATTCCAAGAGTACTTTGGTGTAGATCGAGCTGATCGTGATGCTAACCGTACACGTGTTGCATTTACCGATTTATCGACACTGGTAAAACGCTTTCCAAAAAGTGATTACGCACCTGAAGCGAAACGCCGTCTAGTATGGCTTTTAAACCGCATGGCACGTTATGAGTTGAAAGTAGCAACTTACTATTACGAACGTGAAGCTTATTTAGCGGCAGCTAATAGAGGCAAGTTTGTTGTTGAGCATTATTCACAAAGCAGTTACTTAGATCCCGCTCTTGAAATGATGGAAAAAAGTTACGACCAATTAGGTTTAACTGAACTTAGTGAACATGCAAAACAAACACGAAGACTAAATAAAAGAACTAAATAAACAAAAAAGGCGCTTAGTA
>NZ_JARDAK010000050.1:0-5271 GCF_056470645.1 Pseudoalteromonas sp. TP27
TGATGTAGATCGTGTAAGCCTAGCTCAATAGTATTCACGTTATTGATTATGAAGAGGTCGTCAAATTTGGCGACCTTTTTTTGATCGTGCTCACACTTTAATTCAAATTTTAAGAAAACGAGTCATAACTTCATTGTCATGTGACATTAAGGCGTACCCTAATGTCATGCATAGGGGGATAAAATATCCTTGTTATGAATTATCTTGATTTGCTACCACATAATGTGTGAAATTTTGGTTTAGTGGTAATTAAATCTAAATATTTTAACCAACAATGAACAAATAAAGAGACCGATTTATCTTCATTTTTAACACCAAGTAAAAATAATTCTTCTTCTTTACTATCAGGAATTAATGAATTGTCAATAAGTCCTTTCATTGTCAACCCGTAATTATCTAAAATTATCGCTTCTTTAATTGTGAATCCTTTACGATTAAATCCTTTTGGAAAATTAATGTCATCATAGAATCTAATGCTCTTTCTCATTCTTTATCTCTATTAAGATTGCGTGTTATTATATTAATAATACGTTTAATTTTTATAACTAAACTATTTGATTTGTAATATATTAGGGTGTTGAACTTATAACCTTTACTTCTAACAGTAATAATGGCATCAATATTGTGCTTATATAATTTCTTCCTTAATAAGGATATCGCTTGAGGAACAACAGAGTTGTAATACGTACCTTTATTCCACGCAGCAGCGAGTAATTCATCTTTACTATATATGCGATTGTTATTTAATAACAAAGTTAATATTTTATATTCTGTATCATTTATTTTTAAAATCTTTTTATTATTTAAATAAATATAATTGTTTTTTTTGTTTAAGTGAAATTTGATTTTATCCATTAAAAATACATATATAAATTAAGTATAAATATCATTGAATATTAGTAGCTTAGTAATGATTAGATATTTGGAGTATACGTTTTATTTCATTTAAATTACTACTGTTTTTACTGCGTTTATTATTCAGTTTTGTTGTAGGAAATAAGTTTTTTATTATTAAAAAGGAATAAGCGGTATGTTCTTAATGGTTTTTATGTCAATAGCATTAACATTCTCAAAAGTTAAACATATTTACATATGCAATGTGTTATTGAAATGTTCCCTCTTTCCATTTCTTGCTACTGATTATTCTATTGATAAGTATATCGTCCTATTATTTTGTTTTACTTTCTTATACAGTTAGGTGTTTTTAAAATTATTATGGATGGTAAAATTTGGATGGATACATGAAGTTAATTGATGAAAATACAATCTGTGACGATTTGGGGATAAGTAAATCAACATTATATAAATGGTGCGATATTCATGATGATTCAATACAGCCAAATTTATCAAAGATTTTGCCAGATAGGAAAAAGTGGTTTACACAATTTGAAACAGATGTGGTCACTGATTTTCCTAAACCGTATAAAATCGGTCGCGTGTTTAAGTGGAAACTAATCGAAATTGAAGATTGGCTTCAAACAAAAAGAACATAGAGTGCAATAGATTTAAAGGATTAAAACATGAAGAAGAGGATGTCATGAAATATGCTACTGTTCGACCAATGCAGGTCGAGAATATAAAATCATTAAGAGGTAATGAGATTGATCAACTGGTTGTTGATTATCATATTAAAGATCTTAAATCCTATTTATTAGGAAGAGAAACAAAAGAAAGTGCAAGGTCTTCATGTGACATATTACGTCAATTAGGTATGTCACCATTTCAAATATCAAGAGCGGTGGAATGTAAATTAGTTAATTTACCTTTTATAAGCTAAATCTCCTCCCGTTCTACGTATTGCAGTATAAGGTCGCTTTAATTGGCGGTCTTTTTCTTAGCTTATGATCACGTTTTAATTAAAACTTCGCTAAAATGAGTTATAACTTTATTGTCATGTGCCAATTGGGTAAACCCTAATGTCACTAGAGGGAGGAGTATTAATCTAGACGTTGTGGTTTATCAAAATAGTAAGCTATCCCCAATAAAGCACCTGATATTAAGAAACTAGATATACATAGTATGGCTTGAAGGTATTCATCAAAAAATTCAACCATTATTTATGACTCATAAAATAAAGGTAATTATTAGCGTTTTAATATTTCATTGTTATGACAGATTGGTTAGCATTTTTAATGAAAGATATTTTTTGCGGTAAGTTCAGCAAAAATCGTTTTACCTCAATCTTTCGCTCTAGAAAATATAGTCAAATTTAGTTGGCCACTTCAGTTATCGCTTTAATTTCAGATAATTCTACGAGGACTTGTTCTACTAATTGTCCTCCAAAAAATAATTCTTCAAGAGGGACTATTGAGTGCTCAAAAATGAATGCGTTTTCATTTTTATCAAATTTGATCTCTAAACTGTCATATTTAAAGAATCCAAGCTCTGGTTTATTTATAAGGGTTAAAATAGGGTTCTGTCGCAAAGTTTGAATTAAGCACAAACGTGCCGAATTCCAGACACAATTATGCAGCGAGCGCGTAAAAGCGCTCCCATACGGGTAAACTTACATCGCCAACTTGACCCCGTTTAATTTGAGTCCAAACTTCTTGACCTGACATAGTTGCAGTTGCACCTTCCACAGATTTCCAACCCAATGCCTGATACATCTTTTGCTTTATTGGCCTATGGCTTTGCTCAACAGTGTTATTGAGATATTTTACATCGACTATATCAATTAAGTTCAGCATAAAAACAACGCTTAGCCATAATTTGATGTTCAGATTATGTAGAGCCAACGCATTAGCCCCACTCTTATCTATGACCAATTTATCTGGCAATCCATTAGTATTGATTGCCTTACGTAGAAAGGCTTGCGCCGCTTTTTCATCGCGTTCTTTGCTTAGATAAAAATCTACGATGTCACCATATTTATCAACGGCTCGGTAGTAATACCACCATTCGCCCTTAATTTTGATGTAGGTTTCATCCATGCGCCATGATGAGGATACTTTGCGTTTCAATTGACGAGCGTTCTGCTCTAGCATAGGCGCAAAAGTAATAACCCAACGGTTTACGGTGGAATGATCAATAGCTCTACCGCGCTCTGTAAAAATCTCTTCGATATTACGAGTGCTAAGTTTGTAAGAGACGTAATAACGTACAGCTTGAAGGATAATATCAGATGGGAATTGGTAGCCTGAGAAGTCCATGTAATACTCGAGTTAATGTTAAAAACACCAATTTGAGCATCACTCGGTCGATTTAGTTCCCTGCCATGCGACAGAACCCAAAAAAGTGACTTATGTAGCAAAATTGATTTTTTATTTGAAACTAATAGTCCTATATCTCGCTCTATATATTCGAATAACGTGGAGCTTATAACTTAATGAAATCTACATAAACTAAGATATTTAATGGTAGTTCTACGGTACACACATGATTTTTTACTTAAGGAAATTAATATGCCGTTTAAAAAAAGTGCAATATCTCTTATCTGTTTATTCTCTTCATCCGTTCTTGCTGATGTGAGTGTACACGTTTTAGATACCAATCTCGGCCTACCTGGCACGGGAGTTGAAGTGGATTTTTATGAAAAAACAGGAAACGACTGGGAATTAAAGTCAACTCAAATAACAGACAAAAATGGTCGCATTGCAAAGTTTGAACTAGGTAAAAGCAAAGAGTACCGAGTGATTTTTGACGTGGAAAATTATTTTAACAGTAAGAAAATAGATTCTTTTTATAAAAATATACCTGTAGATTTTATGATTAGCGATAATGATGAGCACTACCACATACCATTATTATTGAGCCCCTTCGCTTATTCTACTTATCGAGGAAATTAAATGAAGACATTGCATGTATTATTAACAATTGCGCTTGGTTTATTTTCTCTTAATGTGTATGCAAACGATATAATCACAAGACCAATAATTACCAGTGATATGGCAACAAAAATAGCTCAAGCAGCATTAGATGCTGCAACAAAAGAATCAAAAACAATAACTGTAACCGTTGTCGATCGTTCTGGTCAATCACTCGCTGTACTAAGACACCATGATGCTGGTGTGCATACAATCAGAGCCAGTTATAAAAAGGCTTATACCGCTAATTCACAAAAAAGAGATACAGCTGAGATTGCCAAAGGAATTAATGAAGGAAAAATACCTAGTGATCTAAGATACTTAGATGAAAATATATTAATCCTTGATGGCGGTGTACCCATTATTATAAACGGCTTTGTTATTGGTGCTGTTGGAGTGGGAGGTGCACATGGAAGTGAAGACGTTCGATATGCTAATGTAGGAATAAAAAGTGTGATCAAACAATAAAAGTTAATGATTGATCAAGAAACGCAGAAGATCCTGAACATGTTAACAATTAAACATAACGCCCGTAATGCGCCTGAATGAATGATCGTTCATTTTGCATAACGAACAGCAAACAAAGGCCGCTAAAATTTAGCGGCTTTTTTTGTTGCTATAGATCTCGTTTTAACTCAAATATCGCTAAAATGAGTCATAACTTCATTGTCATGCGCCAATTGGGTAAACCCTAATGTCATTGGTATTGAAGCGATACCTAAATGAACTATATTAATTATATGTAGTCATAAATTTAAACTAAACAGTTTAGTTTAAATTTAGAAATGAATAGAGGGTTTTTTTATATGAGTTTTTATTGCGCTGTACCTTTGGAGAAAAAACTAGCTCTTAGTTTATTGAGTTTGCGAGTTACTATTGCTGTAGTCTTTATTGTTTGGGCATTAGATAAGGTAATGGTTCCAGAACATGCATTAAAAGTATTTTCAAGTTTTTATGGTCTAGAAATATCAGTTGGATTTTCTATTTTTATAGGGATTATACAGCTTATTTTCATTTCGATTTTTCTATTAGGAGTATATAAAAATATAACATATTTAACTGTGTTAATATTTCATAGTGCATCGACATTTTCGTCTTTTTTAAAATACCTTGATCCACTAAATAATCTTTTGTTTTTTACAGCATGGCCAATGCTTGCAGCATGTTTAACTTTATACATTTTAAGAGATTATGATCTTTGGACTCTTAAAAAATAAGCGTTATTATGATTTTTTATTTTGGCTGAAATGTTGATATTCACTATTGTAAAGGTCGCTAATATTTGGCGACCTTTTTACTAGATAGAGGTCACGTTTTAATTCAAATACAGCTAAAATGAGTCATAACTTCATTGTCATGCGCCAATTGGGTATACCCTAATGTCACTATCTATATTTGATTTTTTATTGTTTAGAATAGAAGTTACAAAATAATTACATATCACAGATTAAATTTTGGTGGAGAT
>NZ_JARDAK010000051.1:0-4946 GCF_056470645.1 Pseudoalteromonas sp. TP27
CCTCTAAACTGGTCAACAGATGCCAAGGTAGGTTTAAATAATACTTGACCGTCATCAAACGCATAGAACTCTTCAATATGTTCAATAGCAGCCTTTCGCTCATTTTTCGCTTTACCAATTTCAACAATACCTTCACCCCATTTCTTTTGGACAATCTCAACTTCAGAAGTTGAAATTGATGCCGCCGACACATTAAGAGATATAAGAGAAGCAACTACACTTGAAGCAAATAATATTTTTATCATCATTTAATCCGATAAGTAATAAAGACATATCATTTGTATGTGTTTTCCCCAAAATTGGCTATTAATTATGTGTATTAATACATTTCAACTTGTAACAATTTCAAAAAGTTATCACAGTATTGGTGATTTTGCATATATTACATTCTGCAGAGGTCGACAATAGACAGTTTTTGCAGTTAATTCATGACAAAGAATTAATCTTTATCAAAAGATGATGCTTCAAAATCTTTTAATTATTTTGTTGAGATATTACCACTTTAGACTCAGCGACTATTGTATTAAAAAAAGCATCGTCGTTAGAAAAGATGGAGACACCTTTGATAAGAAAAATTTGATTTTCCTATTCAGTAAAAGCTCTAACAACCTCAACCAAATCGCTAAGCAAATTCACATCGGCAATAAGGCTGGGATCATCACCAAAGACAGAATGAATAAGGCCATTAAAGATATTGAAACTATCTCAGCCCTTTTAATAAAAGGAATTAATGATGTTAATTAGAGTCAGTGGCGGTAGCTCAGGAATAAGCGATTACCTACGTAATAATATCAAGAATGGCCGTGAACACACACGAGATGAAATAGACCATAGAATTGTTCTTGGTGGGGGTTTAGAAACAACGGAACTCATCATTAATGGCATGAATCCTAATTCTCAACGTTATTTACACATCACCCTGTCATTCAAAGAAGATCACGTAGATAACAAAGTAATGAGTAACATAGTTACTGATTTCAAATCTTTTGCTAT
Source organism: Pseudoalteromonas sp. TP27 (assembly GCF_056470645.1). Lineage (NCBI taxonomy): Bacteria > Pseudomonadati > Pseudomonadota > Gammaproteobacteria > Alteromonadales > Pseudoalteromonadaceae > Pseudoalteromonas > Pseudoalteromonas sp. TP27. Next base: position 994 of record NZ_JARDAK010000051.1, read on the forward strand.
GCAAGCCTACAATGAAGAGGAATACAATTTTTACGCAGAAGCGCATATCCTTAAGATTAAAAGTATTGTAGACAAAAAACCGAATCTTATATCCAATATAATATCACTGATAATGGTTTTCAATTTTCTCTTAATAAAAATGTAATGTATTCAGTTGAGTTAGTTGCTCCTTATATGTGGGATTTTATAGTATCAGAATTAGGCTCAGTAGATGATATTGATTTTTTCATCTCACATACTGGAGGGAAAAGAATTTTAGATGAAATTGAACGTTGTTTACAACTTAATTCAAATGCTTTTACATCACTCCAGAGAATGCTTAAAACTTACAGGTAATACCTCAAGTGTTGCCGTTATTGACATTTTAAAAAGACATTTTACAGAAAGAAAAATAGGAGATAAAGGTGTGTTATCAGCTTTTGGTCCTGCATTTACAACTGAAATGGTTATTGGTGAATGGGGCTAATTATAGTGGTCCAAACTGGCCTCCTTTTTATATTAACGCTTCTTGAATAATTTATAGGGCAACCAAATATAAAGTTTTCTAATCAACAATTATTCTGTAATTTCTATTTTTAACAATGCGGCAAACCTCGTGATATTAGGGTCTGACCCACTGCCATATGACAATAGAGTTATGCTTAGTTTGAGTTATATTTGAAGAGAAACGTGATCGCTAGCTAAAAGAAAGGCCGTCAATTTAGGCAACCTTTGCAATTCTGACTATGGCAGTGATCTCACCACTTCTTTGGTAATTTCATTTTGGTTGGAAATACTCTTAATATCTCAACATTATCATCTTTTATTCGATAAGGGATTATATAAGGAAAGTTAGTTAATATAAGCTCTCTAGTTCCAAATACCCTTCCCTTTCTCCCTAATGATGGTTGTTCTTTTAGGTGTTCTGTTAAACTTTTCACTTCTCGAATAAAGATTTCTGCTGAATTCGGATTTCGTTCATATAAATAAGTTGCTGCTGAATCAAGATTGACCAAAGCTGTATTTAGCCATTTAATTTTCATTTACGCCCCATTTATTAAAGATAAATGACACATCTTCATTTGAAGCAAAATCGCCTAAATCAGCTTCTTTTATTGCCTTATTTATTTCTGCTATCTGCCATGACTCTTTTTCTAAATAATCTTGAAGAGCTTGTTTTGCTAGCCATGATTTTGTTCTACCTGTTGATTCAGCTAGATAAGATAGTTGTTGCTCTAAACTATCAGGAATTCGCACTGACATTGAGGCCATGTTAAATCTCCAATTTATGTATTACGTTGTATACAGTGTAATACATAAAGAAGAAGTTAAGCAATATCTATACTTTAAAAATCATCTATGACATTAGAGTATGCCTTAATGTCACATGATAATGAAGTTATGACTCATTTTAGCGATATTTGAATTAAAACGTGATCCAAATCTAAGAAAAAAAGCCGCCAAATTTTAGGCGACCTTTACGATTCTTACTTTAAAAGTTATATTAAATTATCCATTTAATTTAAAGAAAGACTGCTCTTGATTTTGCTTTTCAGCCAATAAAGCTAACTCATTAGCTGTTTGCTGGGTTTGATTTATCGCTGCAACATTATCTCTCACTAAATCAAACGTACTCATTGTATTTCTAGCTATTTCTTCCGTCACGCTGTATTGCTCTTGTGAAGCGGTTGTAACTAACTCATTAATATCTGATATCGCTTGTACTGAATAAGCAATATCAGAAAATGACGCCTTTACATTTTCTGATAATGCAACTGACTCTTGAATAGCGGTCACATTAAGCATCATATTTTCATTCACTTTTTCTGATTGGTCTTGAAGTTTAGCTATTATCGCTTGAATATTTTTTGTCGACTCTTGAGTTTTTGCGGCTAGGCTCCTAACTTCATCAGCTACAACAGCAAAACCTCGTCCTTGCTCTCCTGCACGAGCGGCTTCAATCGCAGCATTTAACGCTAATAAATTAGTTTGCTCTGAGATAGCGCTAATAACACTAGTAACATCACCAATATCAATCGCATTATTTTTTAGTGTCTCAATCATATGTGCCGTTTCTTGTACTGAGCTATTAATACTTTTAGTTAGTAAAATAGATTCATCTAACGCTTTATTACCTCGCTGTACATTATCACTTGCTTTAATGGTCTCTTCTTCTGCCTGAACTGCGTTTAAAGATACTTCTTTTGAGGTACTTGATAACTCACTAATCGCGGTTGAAATTGCTTCCATTTGTGATAATTCACTTTGAGTGTTGTTAGCTATATTTTGCATAACCACCGTTAATTCTTCAGCAGACACTGTTACATTTTCAGAAATATGAAAAGAAGAATTAATCACACTTGAGAGTTTTTCATTAAGAGCAATTATTGACGCATAAATACCCGTTTCCTTACCGGTTACTTCAAATTTACTGGATAAATCACCATTAGCCATTTTATCAAAAATAGTCAAAATATTATCCAGTTCACTACCTAACGTGATTTTATAGTTTCTAAAAGAAAAGAAAATAAATAATCCAACAAATAAATTAACGACAATACCGATGAATATTCCTTTAGATAAAAAAGCATAGAAGATATCTTGAGCGACTTTATCCTGTATACCACTACCTAAATACCAATGCCAACGCTGACTTTTTACTGCTATTGAATTAATTTCGGTAGTAACATTGAGGTTAGTAGATAGCCATGAATAAGTAACTACACTGCCTAAGGCATTAACTAACTGACTTCTTAAATTATTTTCAGCCTCTTCTCCAATAATCTCACTAAATTTTTCGCCTACGATTTGTGGATCTAATGGCGCAGCAATAAACACCAAATTTTCATCTGTTGCCCATATATATTCGTTATCCGTATACACTAGATCTTGAAGCGCATTTGCAGCGAGCTTTTTAGCTAAATTTTCATCCAACTCGCCATTATCAGATTTTTTTTCAAAGAAAGAGACCATATTAACTGCATTAGTTAATAAATGTTCTAACCGCGTTTCGTTACTACTTATCACAGTAGATCTAACATTTAAAGCAGCAATGACAATTGACGTAAAAACAATCACAACAAAAAATACATATGTTAAAAACACTTTGATATTTGCACTTATATTCACTTTTTTTACCCATTGTAAGTGAACTATTAGTTAATTTTCATGAGTTCACTTAATACCAAAACAATTAAGAACTGAAATATACCCCAGTTACCTACGACCCCATAATTATTTATATTTCTAACAATAATTTTTAAGGTCATTCAATGTAAAGGTAAATGGCTTCAATCATGATTGAAGCACTACTTCGTTTGAGAGCGTGACATTAGGGTTTGCCTTAATGTCATATGACAATGAAGTTATGACTCATTTTAGCGAAATTTGAATTAAAACGTGATCACAAGCAACAAAAAGTCCGCTAAATTTTAGCGGACTTTGCTGTTCGTTATGAAAAATGAACGATCATTCATTCCGTCGCATTACGAGTGTTATGTTTTATACTTCAAGTGGTAACTAATTTACATTGAATACCTGTCTATTTGCTAAATAAGTATAATAATACGATTGATATAATGACAAATCAGAGCACCAATTTTCTTCTATATTTAATATCATTGATTCAAAATCAGTTGGTTTCCCAAGGTTATCGATGTAAGGCGTAATCACTTTTTCTTTTACCATTAGCTCAATATCTTTTTGTGCTTGTGTCTGAGCTAATTTGTGTGCATACACCCTCATATTATTATCTAACTTGATAACATCCGAACAAGAAACAGCACCATAAGATACAGAAGAGAATGAAATTAATAAAAATAATAGATATTTCATAATTTACCGAAGAGTTTGTTTTGTTATAAAACAAATATCTTATTTACCCACGAGAATAAACAATATTGTTATTACTTTGCGTATTTTTTCGCAAAATAATAACAGAAAAAATGCTAAAATTTTAGATACGCGATATGCCC
>NZ_JARDAK010000052.1:0-4238 GCF_056470645.1 Pseudoalteromonas sp. TP27
TATTCAGAAGAACAGACAAACATAAATTTTTAGTTTGTTTTCACGTTCTCTTAATAAAAACCACTTTGCTTACAAAGTTAGCAACATAATTATGTTGTTGTGCTTTGTCATATCTGCAAAAAAACTCCAACCATTCAGATCTTAAAAAAGATCTATTTCAACACCATCTCGAAAAGTTGCTAATGCACTTTTCTTTGTCTTCGTCACTATGTCGAAGACAAAGTGACGAAGGCTATCAACCTACAGAACAATTAACTAAATAAATGATTTTTAAGTAAAAAACAACCAAGAAACGCACGAAATAGAACGAAACAAAAAATAGAAACACGTAGAAACAAAGTAAATACGCAATAAAAACAGCAGCTCACTGTCAAACTGAAGCATTTTACACTTAACGAATAGCTGTTCTGATGTCGCTGAATACTCAAAATCGAACTTAGAAAGCACAAAAAAAGAACAAAATGATGATAACAACATGTCGATCTGAACGTGCGAATCCCGATGCCCGAAATTTCGGGCTCGGAAGCAGAGATCCAGCTCAAGCTGCTGCAAACGCAGCGCGTGAGAGCTTCAACAAAGACAAAATTGGGGGTTTAACAGAAAATCAGCAAGCAAATCACTTTAAAGATTTTCTCAATTATCACGCTGAAAATGACAGTTACATAAAGGATCTGCGTGACATAGAAATCGAGCATATTGACAAATATGCTGAAAATCTTGCTGATCGAGTTAGTAATGAAGAAATCGTAGCTGGCACTGCTTCAAACTATTTATCGTCAGTAAATAGCTTGATGTCTCAGATAGCCGGACACGTCGAATTACATTCAAAATCAGCGGCCGCGTATGGAATACCAGGGCGCACAGGTATTGCGAAAGAAGATAGAGAAGTAACAGGATCACAACCTGCAGAAGTAAAAGAAAATCTAAGTGAACATCATGCAGCAATGCTCGATTTACAGCGCGCAATTGGTCTCAGATTCGAAGAATCAGCAAAATTCGATGCTGTATCAGCTTCAATAAACATCGAAGCCTGCGCATCTTCAATATTGATTGAAGATGGTACGAAAGGTAGTCGAGTTCGATTTGTAGAACTGTCAAATGAAGCAAAAGATGCTGTTTTTAATGCTGCTGAAATACAACAAAACGCGCGTTCCATGATACCAGCAGATCTTTCTTATCGAGAATTTAAAAACGAATGCTATAACGCGATGAGAAAAGAAGATATCTCGCATCACGATCTGAGACACACATATGCTCATGAACAGTACAGAGCGGCATGGGAAGAGAAAGGCTTTAAAGATATCGAGCCTCCGATTCGTGCTGATATCGAGCCACCAGCAGCTTCTGATAGTTCTGACATGCAACGTTATATAAATGAGCGCATTACGTATTTAGAAGAAAAAACGGGATTAAGTAGAAATGAAGTGCGGGAGCTAGAAAAAGAAATTCGACTTGAGATATCTGAAAAATTGGGACACTCAAGGCCTGAGATTACTAATAACTATTTGGGATAAGAATGAAAAAATTAGAACTTGAGTTTAGACAAAGAGCGAAGCACTGGAGAAGCAAAGGTGGTAAAAAATCGGGCAAAAAAAATTATAATACTGCTTTAGCGATAATTAAGTCACTTAAAGAACATCGAGATGAGATTACACAACTTGAGTCGATTTCAAAAAGAGACATCTATTGCTATTTAGATCGAATGCTACAAAAGAACAGAGCTGATTCAACAATCTATGAACACACTTTAATAATTGAAAAAATCTGGCACTCAGTTTTGAATAACTCAATCAAGCTAAAGTTTAACGACAATATTAAATTAGCGATAGAACGTAGATTAACTACTGTATCGAACAGTAGAGCGAAAAGACTCGAAGAAAGAACTGTTGAAAAGATTGATGAAGAAATTTTTGAATGTAAAAAGCGCATTATTAAACTAGAAAAATAAAAGAAAAGTGTGATGTTAAACTCAAAACATGATTTTTAAATTAACGTTAATTAGTAAATAAAATCAAATTAAACGAAGTTTATTTGTTTTGTTTCTTGTTTCTTGTTTCTATTTCAAGCAACTTAACGCATTGAAATTTATACATTTTAACGGTTAAAACCCACCAAATTAACGGTTAAAACCCACCAAATTAACGGTTAAAACCCACCAAATTAACGGTTAAAACCCACCAAAATTACGGTTGAATAAGTTTGGTTCCACCGTTATTATTTACACCTATTTTTTAATTTGGTGTAAGTTGTGTCGTTAACAATTGTGAATTCAAATGAACTAGTTGAAGCTGCTTATTCTTTGAACTTAGATGAAATGAGATTACTCTTTTTAGCGATGAGTAAAATTGATAGCTTAAAATCAGAGCTTAAAGAAATTGAGATATTACCATCTGAATTTGTACGTCTTTTTAATGTTGACTCTAAGAATGTTTATCGTTCTTTACGAGTTGCCGTAAAAGGTATCGGAAGGAAACCATTAGTCTTACCTGTCGCTGACTCAAGTAGAGTAAGAGAATTGTTTTGGTTATCTTCTAATGAGTACGATAATGCAGATTACGGCACCTCAATAAAAATGACATTTAACCCAGAACTTGCACCATATCTAGTCGATATTAAACAAAATTTCACATCTATTAAATTTGAAGAAGCTGCGAAGTTAACCTCCCCGTTCTCATATCGTTTGTACCAATGGTTTAATGAAGCTAAGAATTTAAATTCTTCAAAAGAAAATGGAACTATAAAAGTGTCTTTAGATCTGGAATGGATGAAAAAGCAATCTGGATTAGAGGGTAAATATGAAAGATGGGATGTATTTAAAGCTAAAGTAATAAATCCCGCGGTTGAGCAAATTAATGCAAAAACAGATATTTCTGTTATCTGGAAACCGGTAAAAAATGGAAGAAAAGTAGATGCTATCCAGTTTAATTATGTTCTTGAAAAAGATGAATCATGCATGAAACCGCTCCGCCCACGCCTTTTCCGTCGACCGAAATTTCTGAAAGGTTCGCACGAAGAAGGGGTTTGGATGCGTAAGAACTTAGCTGTACTTCTTGAGTATGAAGTACAGTTGAAGCAGTACGATAATAAAGAAAAATTAGCGTTAGCTGATTTGCGTAAAATTGCAGAATACGCATCTATTTGTGATAAAATTACCGAAAATCGCGTTAGAAATGAGATCGAATCACGAACTAAGAAGTGATGTTGTCACAAAAAATGCCGCTAATTTTAGCGGCATTTTCGGTTCGTGATACGAGCGTTATGTAAAATGCGCTCTATCATTTTAAATGGAGGATTTTATCCTAATTTGACGAGGACAAATAGCACAATACCAATTAAACATAGTTGTAAAAAAAAGGTAGCAATAATCTTTTGAGAGAGCTTCTTTTCTAATGTTGCTAACTTTTTAATTATTTGCACTTCCGTTATTGGGTCTACTTGATCAATGGAATTTTGAATACCCTTAGCAATTCCTAATGCTTCCTTTTCAGGTATTCCCGTTACTTTAAGATGTTTAACTAAAGCGGAAATATCAACTCTTATCATTATACTTATCAACCTATCTTTTAAGATATTGTGATATTATCAAAGTTCTATTTATTAAAAAATAAGTTAGATAAAAGCTGACCCCATTCACTTAAGCATAAAAAGCTATGCTTATTATGCCCCTTATGTTAAATCCGTAAGTTAGCCTATCAAAACGATGCTTTCGCAGCCTCAGAAGCCTACAGTGCCGCTTTTCAGATATAAACCACACCGATATACCCCAAAGCACGTTTGAAAGTTTATGACGCTTTCAGTGCAATTTACAGGACAATAAAATCTCGAACCGGTTCATTTAATAATTACCCTGTAACGCCTATTTTTAGCACTTATCATTACTGTAAATTGGAATTCATTAAAATTCATCACGGTTTAATGAATTCTAGATATGAATGATACAAATATAGAAAACTGTTTTAAATATATAGAAATCTGTCACTACAAAGAGTTTAAGTTTGACAACATTTTACAGCAATGAGATGCTCGCTATATAAATTTACAACTGAGTCGTTCTGGTTGTAAGCTCTTTCGGAGTAACGACAACTTTCTTCTATACGCTAATGCGTATATATCACACACCCTTGAAGTGTGGCCCGTACAGTCGGGAGCGGATACCCTATAGCTATCTTATCAGCTACATACCAAGACCAATATCTAAACCGCAGTGAGTAGTCTTGCCACGGTTTAGATACGTCAAA
>NZ_JARDAK010000053.1:0-4006 GCF_056470645.1 Pseudoalteromonas sp. TP27
TTGTTCATTGGTTCCTACTAGTTTTATCATAAATTTATTAACTGTAATGAGACGATATAGTAATAGCTCCCATCAGTACGGAATGAATATAAACACAATATGGGAAAACACCTAAAATTATCAACATAATCAGATTTCACTCCCGAAAACCTGATGCGCGATATGCCCCTTATGTTAAATAGCCAAGTTAGCCCCTAAAAACAGGCATTAAACCACCTCAAATCCACGTAGCGCCATTTTTAAGATATAAACCACACCGATTACCCAAAAACACGTTTGAAAGTTTATGACGCTTTCAGGGCGATTTACAGGGCAATAAAATCTCGAAGCACCTCAACCAATAATCACCCTGTAACGTCCGTTTTAAACAATTAGCCAGAGCGAACGAAAACAGCAAGGCTTCATCTGCTGATTTTGGACGTTCTGGAGAAAAACGAAGTGCGTCAGGTTTCAAAGGATAAACCCTTTGGCACGGCATGTTTAACCAAATGCGTAGCAGAGGGTGAAAACGTGCCTGTCGTGCCTATCTCTAATTTTGTCAACATAGTTGAAGCAACAAATCAAAAAAATTGAAGCACATATAATATAAATTTGAGACGGTAATAAAATTGCCTACGCAATTTTACGTTAACCAAGAACTCAATCGCACAGCGTCCAACTAGGTTGGATTTAATTGCTAGTTCGCCAGGTTAAGTGCTTCGTGAACGTTAAAAAAATTCAATCACTGAAAGTGCCGAACCAGTGAGGGGAATTGCTAATTTTTAGTGAATGCTTTTGCCGCGACAAGTGAAACGAATCTACCTTCATCAAGGCATACAGTGCGTTGGATTTTGAAGCATGGAACAGGCTGATAAAAACCGTACCAGTGTCGCTTATTGATGGGGGTAGGCTCGCTTGCGAGTCGCGGCAGGAAAAAAACATGTTTTCCTGGTGGAGCCTTACGCAGTAAGGGTTCTAAATTCTTTTGCTCTGCTTTAAATCGCTTAGCTTCTCGGCAACGGAAAATTGCCGTACTATGTTACCGAAAGGAAATAAACGAATAGGACGTAAAATGCTAATAACCGACCCAATATATCGAGCAGAGCAAGCAATAAAAAATAGAAACACGGTAATGATATTTTTATCGCATCATAGATACTCTACCTTAGAAAATATCCGTTATGAATTAGGCATGAAATCCAAAGCCTCTGCCAGCCGTATTCTTAAAAAGCTATGCGAAGAAGGGCATGTAAAAAAAGAAGAACTCTGTGACAACATAACAAAAGTGACATTATTTGGGATAACAAGAAAAGGACTAGATACATACCACTTCAATCTCGATAACAACAAACCATTTTTAAAAAGCAGAGTCAGTTTACGAACATTAAACCATACCCTAACGAATCAAAAAGTAGGCACATTACTAAAAAAGAGTACCCGACTAACAGACGTGAAAGTAATTAATGCTGAGATAGGAAATTTCAAACAATACGAGCACATAATGAAATTTAAGCATAGGCCAGATCTTGTTATCGTAAGGAAAGGAAAAACAGACATAATCGTTCATGTAATTGAAACAGAACTCACCCTAAAAGACAGCAAACGATATCATCCAATTTTTAAAGAATTTCTAGATTTAAGAAGAAGAAATAAAATCAATGGCGTGTGGTACTTTGTAAGAAATGAAAAAGCCAAAGAACGATTACAAAAAATAATAAGCGGTCTTAAATATAAATTAGTACGAAATGAAGAGGAACGAACTGTATGGGATAGACTATTCAAGATAGAAACAATAGAAGTGCTGAGAGAGTAAGTTTTTTCCCTTTCGGCTACGCCGAACCCCTATCTCGACCGATTGAAAAATCGTGAAATATCAGGGGTCATTTAACGCTTAACCTTGGGGTTTTCTCTCCCTTTCGGGCTGCCCTACGCGGTACTGTCAGTGCTCTAAGTTCATTTGCAGAGTCTTAGAACATCCACCTCAGTAGTACCAACTCAAACCGTATTATCATTCGCCTTACTCGATGCCTAGCAGCTGTAGCACCGTGACTTATTACTTCATTTCGGGTCTGGGTCGTTCACTGGCTATCTTAGGTAATCCTTGATCGATAGCAGGACGCTTTCGTCTATCCAAAACATCTTGATTCCAAATAGACCGTAAGAATATTACTCGTAGGGCTTGAAGAACTTACTTGATATGGCTATCATGAAAGGACTTAAACGTGGGTAACGTAGTAAGTATTCTGAAAAAACCAAGCCGGCAAGCTTGGTTTTTTCACGTCTGGGCATAAGATTAAGGCTAAACGCTGAAGATCTCAATAGATCAATTTAACGAACTATTGGCTCAGAAACAAAAAAGCCTCCAATATGGAGGCTTTTTTGTTTTCAAAATCAGTTCGTAGAACGAGGTTATGGTAAATTACTCAGTTTAAAGAATGATAACTCTTGATTCTGTTTGTTTGCTAATACTGTCAATTCTTGTGCTGCTTTTTGTGTCTGATTGACCGATACAACATTCTCATTTACTAAATCAAAGGTTACAGTGACATTCTTAGCTATATCTTCCGTTACGCTATATTGCTCTCGTGAAGCTGTAGCGACCAATGTATTAATATCAGAAATAGCTTGAACTGAATAAGATATATCATCAAATGACTTTTTAACTAGATCTGAAAGCTCCTTTGACTCTTGTATTGATTTTACATTGGCAATCATATTGCTGTTCGCATTTTCTGATTTATCTTGAAGTGCAGATATTATTTCTTGAATATTTTTTGTTGATTCTTGAGTTTTTGCCGCTAAATTTCTTACTTCATCAGCAACCACTGCGAAACCACGGCCATGTTCACCAGCACGCGCAGCTTCTATTGCTGCATTTAATGCAAGAAGATTAATTTGATCTGAAATAGAACTAATCACATTAGTTACTTCACCAATATCAATTGCACGATCTTTAAGTTCTTCAATTAGATTTGCAGTTTCTTGTACAGAAGAATTAATAGAACTTGATAAGGTTATCGATTGTTCCAAAGCTATATTTCCCTCGTTCACATTATCAATAGCTTTTCTTGTTTCATTTTCAGCTTGTTCTGCATTAATTGAGACTTCTTTCGATGTACTTGATAGCTCACTAATTGCGGTTGAAATTACCTCTACTTGAGCTAACTCACTTTGAATATTTCTAGCTGTATTTTGCATAACAATAGTCAACTCTTCAGAAGAAGAACGAACATGACCTGAAATCAAAAACACCCCTTTAACAATCTCTTGTAACTTGCATATCACATTTTGGTAATTTGTTGATAGTTTAGCTAACTCATTACCTCCAATTATTGCATCTGAAGTATTATTTAAATCTCCTAATGAAAGGCTAGTCATTCCTTCTGAAATTCCTTTCATTGATTTTTCAAAGCGAGTAATAATGATAAAAGAAATACATATTGATATGAGAATCGAAACTAAGAATACGAGCCCTATAATCATAATTGAATTCTTAAACATCTCATCCCCAAGATTACTTGCTGCTACAGAGTCTTTTTCATTTACATCAATCAAAGCAAGCAATAACTCACTATAATTATTATAAACTTCCTGATGCTCAGAAAAATGATACTTAGTCGCTTGTTCTATCTTGCCTTCATCAATCATAGCAATTAACTTTTTTGATTCTATTTCATATGTTTTAAATGTTTCTTCAAACGTCTTAAATAAAGAACCTTCTTGTTCTGATGAGATAAATTTGCGATATGTTTCTATATCTATATTTATTTCTTTCAACCGCTTATTGTACATATCTATATTTTTAGTAGTGTCTTTTAAAATAATCATTTCTGATTCCTCCAGTCGAAGATCTGAAGTTTGAGTATTTAAATTCCCAAGAATTTTAGTCGAAGGTAACATGTTTGTTGCTATTTTTGTTGACTGGCTATTTATCTTATCTGTTTGATTTAAAGATATAATTAGAATTAACATTATACCAATAATTGGAATTAGTGCTATTGATAGTAATAAATAACGAATTTTGATA
>NZ_JARDAK010000054.1:0-3838 GCF_056470645.1 Pseudoalteromonas sp. TP27
TTTGATCAACAAATGATGAAAAGAAATCATCGCATAGTTCGTTATGCTGATGATATTTTGATTTTATGTTGCTCAAAAAAGGCGGCGGAAAATGCTTATGCAACGGCAGCAAAAATCCTAGAGGGCGATCTCATGTTGGTAATCAACAAAGAGAAGAGCCACATAGCACACAGTGATGAAGGTATTAAGTTTTTAGGGGTAGAAATAAAGAGTAGATATACTCAAATTCAATCTAAGAAACTGGCGACCTTCAAAGACAACGTTCGCGATTTAACTCGAAGAAATGGCGGTAAGCCATTATTAAAGGTAATCAAAGAGCTGAATCCACTGTTGCGCGGATTTAGCCAATACTTTCGGATAGCCAATGCTAATAAGCAGTTTAAAGCATTAGCAGGTTGGATCAGAAGGCGGCTTCGTAGCATTCAGTTGAGGCTGTGGAAGAAGCCAGCAAGGCTTCACCGCCGGCTAAAACAGCATGGTTACAAACCGCCTTTTAAGTATATCAATATGCGAGTCTGGAACTCCTCGAAGAGCCCACTCGCGAGCTATGCAATGCCAAATCAATGGTTTACAGAATTAGGGTTATTTAACCTTGAAACGGTAATGGTTGGGAAAGTGTTCACATACGAATATAAGTAAGCAGGAGCCGTGTACGAGGTCCGTACGCACGGTTCTGTGAGAGGGATGAGGCGGTAACGCCTCACCCTACTCGATGATCATGCTCACGCTTTAATTCAAATTTTAAGAAAACGAATCATAAATTCATTGTCATGTGCTAGTTGGGTGAAGCTCAATACCTACTAGTTGATACTTTCATTGATAGTTACCTTTAAATTGTTATTTTCATTCCAAAATGTGAATTTAAAAGATTACCTTATTCTAATAAATAGGTATTTATTACATATGTTTTACATTTCAGTGTTGTTGTATGAGGTTTGCATATGTCAAAGCATAGTTTTCAACTTACGTACTCTGTATACCCATTACATGAGAACGAAGGATCAAAAGAATCAGCAGATAAAGCTCGATATTTAATTAGAAATATAAAAGGGTGGGAAATGCTAGATAAAATAGAGACAACTCTTGTGGGAGAGCTGTTTCTTGATAGTTTGCATATATCTAAAAAAAGAGAAGATGCAGAAGACATTGTGGATTCAGTTATTCGTGATGTATTACACGACAATGGTGTCTTTCATGATGTGAAACTTTACGGTAGTTTAATGGTTGATGGCTTAGGTGAGCATATAACCTTTAAATTGTGAGTTCTTGCGTTTATAAGGTTAATATTTACACAAAGGTCGCTTAAAATTAGCGACCTTTTTCTTAGTTGGTGATCACGCTTTCATTCAAATATCGCCAAAATGAGTCATAACTTCATTGTCATGTGACATTAAGGCATACTCTAATGTCATACCCGCAAACGGAGTGGTATTCTAAAAAATACTTGATAGATCTGCTTTTAAGTTTATTCACATCTATTATTCACCTCCCTTTTGATTTTATAAGGTGAATGGTTGTAAAGTAAGCTATCATATATGATACATATCGGTAATTATAGAATGGCTTGGAAAATTGAATTTTACTCAGGGGTTGAGGACGACATATTATCAATGCCACCTAAAATTCAAGCTCGTATGATTAAATTACTCGAATTAATTGAGTTACATGGAGCAAATCTTGGCTCTCCACATACAGAGTCAATGGGTGACGGTCTTTTTGAAATAAGAGCAAAGGCTAAAGAAGGTATAGGTAGAGGACTGTTTTGTTATTTAAAAGGACAACATGTTTACGTATTAAGAGCTTTCGTGAAAAAGTCAAATAAGACACCAAAAAAAGAAATAGATCTGGCCAGAGATAGAATGAAAGAGGTGAAGCTATGAGTTTATCCGCATTAAAAAAGAGTGCCTTTCAAAACCTAGAAGTAAAGAAAGCTTATGATGATTTAGATTCTGAGTTTGATTTGATCAGCTCTTTGATAACAATGAGAGAGAAATCAGGGCTAACTCAAAATGAAATCGCTAAGATAATGGGCACAAAAGCTCCAAATATTTCTCGATTAGAATCAGGACGCTCAAACCCTAGTCTTAAAACTTTAATTAATTATGCTCAAGCATGTGGGTTTAAACTAGATCTTGGTTTCAAGCACGCTTGACTAGTTATAAATAACGAAAACCAAGCATAACACTTTGTTGGTATGTTTATTTTGACATGGTGGTTGAATACACAGTGCTTTGTCCATATATCTTTAATAGAGGATTTCCCTCTTAGAAACTAAAATTTAAGGGTAATTATTATGAGTCTTAAGCCCGGTCCAAAACCAATTGCTAAATCAACAGGTAAACTTGACCAACGTCGACGTGACAATAAAGATACTCCGGGAAACAGCTCTGGTTTAAAACCGAGTAAATCTTCAGGAAAATAATAACATTTGTTTAATTCAACAAACGTTATAGGAATTGAAAAGGTCGTCTAAATTGGCGACCTTTCTTTTAGTTCGCGATCACATTTTAATTCAAATTTCACGAAAATTAGGCATAACTCTATTGTCATATGGCAGTAGGGGACACCCTAATGTCACCATTGACAGGTCGTTTGAGATTTTTGTCAATAACTACGCAAATTAGAATAAATACCTCTTTAATGATTAGTTTGTTCATAAGTAATTCACATATCTCTGTATATACTCTGCTTCTTTTTCCTTATTGATTGATTTGATGATTAGACTGAAAAATGCTTTACGTAATTTTGACCGTAAGCGAAGAGAGAAAATGGCTGTATTGGAGCCTATGTTATATGGTGTGTTTAGAAACGATAAGCAGAGAGAAAGTGATTTATTAAAGAAAGAGGTGGTTAAGAGTATTTTAATTATTAGAAATAATAAGCGTATTGGAAATATGTATTTCTTAATCCCTTTCGTTAAGCAGATGAGAGCGAGTTATCCAGATGCCCACATTACGTTAATGCTAAATCAACCGTGGCAACGTGACGTTTTTTCTAATATGGGTATTGATGACTTTGTTTTTTCTTATTTTTCAACGAAAGGGCTGTTTTCTTTTGTTCGCTCAATGAGAATGCTAAGAAAAAAAACATATGATCTAGCTGTGCTGCCTTATTCTTCCGTTGAAGATACAATGATATGTTCAATGTTGAGTGCTAAAAATAAAGTGGCAGCTTTTAATCCTCGCAGAAACGCAGCTTTTACTCATACATTTAGAAAAAATGATGAACGTATGCATGCGGCATTAAGTTGTCTTTATCTTATTCCTCTCATGGGAAATGATGCAAACTTATCGATTTGTCATCACATAGAGCTTACTCAAAAAAAGCTTAATGATGGTGTTGTTGCAAAGAACAATATTTATCAAGGTAATAAGTTATGTATCGCCTATTTTAGGGGGGCGCGAGGAGATAAGTATCTATCTGATGCAATTTGGTTAAGTATTCTTAATCAATTTGAGAATGGTTCAAGTGATAATATTCAGTGGGTTGAAATACTAAGCCCTGATATTACAACGCCATTAAAAGCAGGAACGTTAACGTTTAGCTCTAATGATATGCGTCACCTTGCTAGTTGTTTAAAAAATATGGATGCTTTTATCTGCTGTGATACTGGGCCGTTACATCTTGCTGATGCAGCTGGTGTAAATTGTATTGGACTATTTAATAAAACAAATCCAACCGTTTTTGGTGTTTTGGGTAATAATTCAATAAATGTTGAGGATATTGTTAATTTTGATGCAAAAGAAATTTTAAGTGATATTGGTTTAGCTCATTAATGCATAAATAGCCTTATAAGATTGCGTCTGCCCACTACGCAGTGGTAATCGAGGTGTGTAAA
>NZ_JARDAK010000055.1:0-3293 GCF_056470645.1 Pseudoalteromonas sp. TP27
CCCATATAGGCCGCTTTAATAATAGTTACTGTTGTTTAATTTGTGTTTTGTAAATGGGGTACTCACTTAATAAGCCTTGAATGAGCGCAACACACATCAAAATAAGCACAATAGAGAATGGTAGGGCAGTCGTAACGACTCCTGATTGTAGCGCTTGCAATGCTTGTGATCCTCCTACCCAGAGTAATACTGCCGCAATAACACCTTCAACTGTTGCCCAAAAGATTCGATGTGGAACAGGTGCATCAATTTTACCGCCAGCTGTAATACCATCTATAACTAGGGAGCCTGAATCAGACGATGTTATAAAAAATACTAAAACTAATGCAATCGACATAATAGATATAAAGCTAGAGAACGGTAGTTGTTCATATACTTGAAATAGTGTTACCGAAATATCAGTTAGACCATTTTGTCCAAGTGGTCCTACTTTATCTATAACTTGGTTTATTGCCATGTTGCCAAATACGCCCATCCAAACCAAACTAAGAAGTGTGGGTAGCCCGATAACTACGAGTAAAAACTCACGCACGGTACGTCCTTTAGAAACACGAGCAATAAACATACCTACAAATGGTGACCACGATATCCACCACGCCCAATAAAATACGGTCCACGAGTGCATCCAGTCTTCGTCAGTTCTACCAAAGGGATTACTTAATGGAACAAAGTGTTCTACATATGCACCAAGGGTGAACCATACGGCTCCAATCGCATCAGAAAAGGTGAGTGCAATAACGGCGAGCAATAAAATAAATGCACAAATCAGATTTATATTACTAAGGACTTTAACACCACCCTCAATTCCTCTGATCACAGAAAAAATAGCAATACATGTTACTAAGCCAATAACTGTAATTTGAAATGCGGTGCCGTAGTCGGTACCTAATAAGTAATTTATACCACTTGTTGCCTGTTGTGCGCCAAGACCTAATGACGTCGCTAAACCAAACAATGTAGAAAGTACAGCGAGTATATCAATGATATGCCCGAGCCAACCCCATGCGCGATCGCCAAAAATTGGATAAAATACAGAGCGTATAGATAAAGGCAATCCTTTATTGAAAGCAAAAAATGCTAAGCTTAATCCTACAACCGCATAGATAGACCAACCATGTAGTCCCCAGTGGTACATCGTTGCGCCTAATGCTAATGAATGTGCTTGCGCTGAATTGGGCTCAGCATTCATTGGCATATGGTACCAACCTGTAAAATAAGCGGTTGGTTCTGCAACTCCCCAAAATAGCAAACCAATGCCCATTCCTGCAGCAAATAACATTGAAAGCCAAGATAAATAGCCATGCTCTGGTTTAGCTTTTATGCCGCCTAGTCTAATTTTCCCTAAAGGTGAGAGCGCTAAAACAAAACAAAAAATCACAAAGCCATTCGCGACAAGCATAAAGTAGCTATCGAATTGGTTTATGATGGCGTTTTTGGTGGACGTTAAAAAATCTCGAGTGACAGTAGGGTCAAAAACTAAAGTTAGCACGACAAATAATACGACTAAGAAGGCGCTTATTCCGAATACAGGATTATGAATGTCAAATCCCCATTTTTGTACATTATCTTGACCTACCTGATAATCGGTCGTGTCGATACTGTACTTTTTACTCATGTTATCCATCGGTTCTCCTTATTATAGATAACTAATTACGCTTAATTTACGTAGTTAAATATAAAATAGTTTTAAGCTTAATATAAGTTTTTTATTAAAAGTGATGTTTGACATTAAATTGGGTGCGTAAATAAATTATAGAACTAAAAAAGCGAGCCGTAGCTCGCTGTTTGTTGTTTATTTCCAGGCTTCGGGGTCAACCTCTTTATCGAGTTTTGGATGTTTACTTTTATCAAAGGTAGGTATTAGACCTTTCTTGCGTTGCTCGTTATAATCTTTCGATAACCATACAACAACTCCTGAAAGCATAAATAACGCTACAACGTTTACAATGGCCATTAAGCCCATTGATATATCTGCTAACGTCCAAATTAAACCAAGCTCACCAACCGCACCAAACATCACCATACCCAAAACAACAAGCCTAAAGATAAACATCCCTTTATTAGAGTTGTGCTCTAAAAACATTAAATTTGTTTCAGCGTAAGAGTAATTAGCCACAATAGAAGTAAAAGCAAAAAAGAGTATAGCGATTGCAATAAAGTAAGTACCCCAGTCACCAACATGTTCTTGTAACGCCGCTTGTGTAAGTTCAATCCCCATAACACCAGATTCAGGTACTAATTGCTGCGATAACAGAATAAGAGAAGCAGTCGCTGTACAAATAACAATAGTATCAATAAATACACCTAGCATTTGCACATAACCTTGTGATGCTGGATGAGGAGGGTAAGGCGTTGCAGTTGCAGCGGCATTAGCGGCACTACCCATACCAGCTTCGTTTGAAAACAAACCACGCTTTATACCTTGGATCATCGCTTGCGTAACACCATAACCAATTGCACCTGCACCGGCTTGTTCAATACCAAAAGCACTTTTTACTATAAGTACAATTACATCTGGTAATGCAGTGAAGTTAATAGCGCATACATAAAGGGCAACTAATAAGTAAGCTAATGCCATAAACGGCACAACCATTTCGGCAAAACGAGAAATCGTTTTCAATCCACCAAAAATAATAATACCAGAGCCGATAACCAAGCAAATGCCTACTATATACTTAGGTACATCAAACGCTACTTCAAATGCTGCAGCAATAGAGTTTGACTGTACTGCGTTAAATACTAAACCAAAGGCTAAAATTAAACATAACGAGAATAAAATCCCCATCCAACGTTTGCCTAAACCGTTTTGCATGTAATAAGCAGGGCCACCTCTAAAATTACCATCTGCATCTTTTGTTTTATAAGCCTGAGCTAAAGTACTCTCGGCAAAACTTGTAGCCATACCTATTAATGCAATAAGCCACATCCAGAAAATAGCACCTGGACCACCTAAATATAAAGCAACAGCAACACCAGCCATATTACCAGTACCGACACGAGCTGCTAATGAAGTACAAAAAGCCTGAAAGGATGAAATTTCGTTATCGGCACATTTACGAGAACCAAACATAACTTTGAACATATGTGGGAATTGCACAAATTGAATAAAGCCTAGTCGAAAAGTAAAGAAGAGGCCCGCTGCTATTAATAAGTAGACGAGAACTTGCCCCCATAGAAGGGCACTTATACTATTTATTATGTCTGTCATGGATACTGCCTAAATACATGAGTTAAAAAAGTGACCGCAACTTATCACATCAGGATAAAAGTGTTTAGTTTTAAAGTTCAAAAAC
>NZ_JARDAK010000056.1:0-3208 GCF_056470645.1 Pseudoalteromonas sp. TP27
TATGCGAAAAATTCTAGACGCTCTAAATAATAGTGGAATGTACGGACCAATAAAGGAGTGGTCTCTAGACATGCTCTCTAAGAAAAAAAGAGACCAAATTGGTGACACGCTCATTCGTACAGCCATTAAAAATTACAATCCAAATGATCAGAAATTTGAATTTGAACTTCATGGTGAACTTTGCAAAGCAACAGTAAGGGATACATGGGATGATGGCTCCGAACTTTCCGTTAAAGTAGAAATAGAAGAGGTTGGGAACCTGAGTTTGCTTGTCAGTGGCTTTTACTATCCAGAGCAAAACATCATTGAATCCTCAGAGCCCAAGGGTAAACGAGCAGTTGCTGAAAAGTTCTTGTAAATCAGTAAATTTTTAATGAGTCGAAAATATTATATTCGTGAACAGCGACAGTTATTCATGGAAATAGTTTTTTGACTCATTACCTGATTTCTTTAACATTCACTCCAATAAAAGTCATATAAATCAAAATTATAATAATTTAACTGATTGAACGATCAAATTATCTAAAGTTCAATTTAGCCCGCTTTCATTTTATCAGGAAGTGCTTACATGCCAGTAGAATTTCTCACTAAAGAGCAAAAACAACAGTATGGTTGTTTCACTGATATACCGAATGAGTTGCAGCTAACTCGTTACTTTCACTTAGATGAATTTGATTTGGTGTTAATTAATAAGCATCGAGGAAAACATAATCGATTAGGTTTTGCTCTACAACTGGCTTCAGTACGCTTTCTTGGCACATTCACGCTCGAATTTGAAGGCGTTCCTAGAGAAGCATTACAATTTATCGCATCTCAACTGAATATTAGGAATATAGAAGTACTGAAAAGATACTCGTTGCGAAAGAATACTCAGTGGGACCACCATCGAGAAATTAAACAGGTTTATGGATATCGGGATCTTAGCAATATATATGGGATTTCGTCTTATTCGACAATTGTATAGCCGCGCATGGATAGCGAATGAGCGCCCGAGTGCTTTGTTCGATTTTGCAACATCGTGGTTAATTGACAATAAAGTGTTATTGCCTGGTGTCACTATATTGATCCGCTTAATCGCAGAAACAAGAGATCGTGCTGATAAACGTTTATGGAAAAAGCTCGCATCAATTCTCACAGAAGAGCAAAAATGTGCGCTATATACACTATTAGAAATAGATCATGATGGTGGAAAACAATCTCGTTTAGAGCGCTTGAGAAAAGGCCCTACGACTATCAGTGGCCCATCATTGGTATCGGCGATCCATCGGTATGAGCATGCGCTTAGTTACCCTATATCTAAAGAGGCTTTTGAGGCGCTACCTGAAGCACGTATACAATCTGTCGCTCGTTATGCAATGACCGCCTCAGTTTCTCAATTAGCTCGTATGCCAGAGGATAAAAAATTATCGATACTACTGGCATTCATCCATACGCACCGGTTAACTACATTAGATGATGCGATTGATATTTTAGATATGCTGATCACTCAAATGAATGCCCTTGCTAAAAATATCGGACAGAAAAAACGGCTGCGTACATTAAAAGATCTTGATAAATCAGCACTATTATTATCCCAAGTATGCACTCTATTAATCGATGACAACATCGGTGATGAATGTATCCGTGATACGATATTTCAACGTTTTTCTAAACAACAAGTTACCCATTCACTCAATGTAGTAAAAGAATTAGTCAGACCGGCTAATGCTCCCTATCATCAGGAGCTTGTAGAGCAGTATGGCCGTGTGCGACTTTTTTTACCTGCGCTACTCAATAAAATTCCTTTTAAGGCGTCACCGTCAGGAGAGCAACTGCTAAATGCCTACCGCTATTTGAAAGAAAGGGGCATCAGTAATAAACGAATATTAAAAGACGCGCCGACCGATATAGTGAAAACCACGTGGAAGCATTTAGTTTTTCAGGAGGATGGCCATATATCAAAACAAGGTTATTGCTTATGCTTTCTTTCAGAGCTTCAAGATGGTTTACGACGACGAAATATTTTCTTAGAAGATAGCAAAAATTGGTCTGATCCTCGCTCTAAGCTGTTATCCGAAGAGGCTTGGAAACAAACTCGACATCATATTTGCCGATCATTAAATTATGCTGTTGAGCCTCAAGGCGCTCTCATTCAATTGAAGTCTAGGTTAGATCAAATGTTTAAAGAGGTTGCTTCTCGTTTCCAGAAGAATAGCCAAGTGTCGGTTGAAATAAAAGACAGTAAACCTCGTTTGAATATATCAGCGCTTGAACCGAACAGGGAGTCGTTATCGACGACTGAGCTGAGACGACAAACGACTAAACTATTACCTAAAGTTGATTTAACAGAATTGTTAGTTGAGATTAATGCTATCACTGGGTTCACCAAGGAATTTACCCATGTCAGTGAGTCCAAAGCCAGAGTAAAAGATATTGATATCAGTATCTGTGCTGTTTTGATTTCTGAAGCTTGTAATATAGGTTTAGAACCTTTAATTAAGCCGCAAATAGCAGCACTAAGTCGCTCAAGGCTTCAGTGGGTAAAACAAAATTACTTACGTTCCGAAACACTGCTTAAGGCGAATACCCGTTTGGTTGATAACCAAAGTAAATTGTCTATCGCTCAGATATGGGGAGGTGGGGAGGTTGCTTCAGCGGATGGGATGAGATTTGTAACCCCAATACGAACCATTAACGCGGGTCCTAATAAAAAATATTTTGGAGGATCTCGAGGAATAACTTGGTACAACTTTATGTCTGATCAGTACAGTGGCTTTCACGACATAACAGTTACGGGAACTCTGCGTGATTCATTGTTTGTTCTTGAAGGATTGCTAGAGCAAGAAACCTCTCTCAATCCTGTAGAGCTGATGACAGATACTGCTGGTTCGAGTGATCTTATTTTTGGGTTATTTGCTCTACTTGGTTTTCAATTTTCCCCTCGATTGGCCGATGCGGGCTCTTCAACATTATGGAGGTTTGATAAATCCGCTGACTATGGACCACTTAATGACGTTTCTGGCAGCATTCTAAAACCGGAGCGTATTACAGTTCAGTGGGATGAAATGATGCGAGTAGCAGGATCTTTAACATTAGGTAAAGTAAAAGCTTCCGAGCTAGTTAGATCATTATTAAAAAGTGATAAACCATCAGGGTTAACACAAGGAATTATTGAGTTAGGGAGAGCGAATAAAACGCTCTATTTACTCAAATATCTTGATGATGAGGA
>NZ_JARDAK010000057.1:0-3196 GCF_056470645.1 Pseudoalteromonas sp. TP27
TTTAAGACCGATTATGAAGGCTACCAAGGATCGTTCAAGTCCCTTAAACGATCGGCATTACTCAATATAGAGTGGCTTTTTTTATATATATGCGGATGTCAATATGAATCAAGGCTTATATATAAGAAAAGCTGATTTTAATTTTTGTTTGTACTACTATGTTCTGTGATGTCTATTCAAAAATAATTATTATGGGTTCGTGATGAAACAATTTTTTAAAATGGCAATGGTTGCCTCTGCGTTAGTCGGTGTTGTTGGTTGTCAGAGTACTGGTGGTGAGTCAACAGTGGCTGTAACTGAGCAAAATAACAAAGTACAATCAGTATCAACATTTGGTGCGCTTCAGAAGCAATATTCATTAGATAAAACAACCTTTGATTCTGTAGATGATTTTTCAATCTATTCAGAAGAGTCCTACACTGTAATGATGGAAGAGTGGGCTGAGGCAAAAGAAATCTTTTTAGAAATTGAAAAAGAGCCAGGGTTAATTAATGAAGAGTACTCAATGTTCTCTTCGGGTTCTTATGCAGCAAAGTACATGTCTTTAGTTGCGGCTGCCGATAGTGAGTTTTCGAAACTTAAAAGTTATAAAGAAACTGCAGATGTCGTACTGTCTGATGCTATTGCACAAATGGCATATTTGATTGAGATTGATGCAAAGAAATATTACGCACAAGAATTTTTAAGCCTAAATACTCAGTATAAAGCACTTTTTGTGACCGTTGTTGAAAATGACATTGCTGAAGCTCAAACTAAGCAAGCATCATTTCTGACTAATGCAAAAGTAACAGAGATTAAAACGACATTAAAAATTCATGTTGAACCGCTAGAGAAAGAGTTTTCAGACTTATCTCGTAAGGGCTTTAAAACCATCGCGCCAATTAGCTACGGTCAAGCCAAAGCGGAACTAGATAAAGCGAAAAAAGCAGTACAAGCGAATAATCGTGATAAAGCATTGATTGTTGATGTTGTTTCTAAAACACGTTTTCAACTTGATCATTTAAAAAACATGGCAGCAGAAGTGAAATTACTGAAAGCGGTCAAAAATGGACAGTTTGAGCAACCAGTATTAGAGTTTGAAAATAAATTATTATCTATTTCACAAGCAATTAATGGTGATGATTATCGTAATCAACCATTAAGAATGCAGACAGAAGCGGTTTTAGTTTCAGTACAGAAAATGCATGATATTAATAATACGGCTGATCTAGAAGAGAAAATTAAAGAGCTTCAGGTGCAAATAAAAACACTCGAAGTGACGGTTGAAAAGCAGACTAGTGATCGTACTAATGTGCAAAAACAAGTGCTTGTACTGACACAGCAACTTGAGCGAAATGATAACTTAATTAATAATTTGAATGGTGTGATTGCTTCTTATAAAGAGAAAGAAGTTGCAGAAAAAGAGACAACAACTGCACAACCAGTTACAACAGAAGAAAATGCGAAACAAGCGGCAGTTGCAGAAAATAATCAACCGGAAGAGCAAGCATCAGCAGAAACGGCGGTAGTCGAAGAAGCTCCGATAGCTGCTGAACCTATCGCTGAACCTATCGCTGAACCTATCGCTGAACCTATCGCTGAAGCTCAAGAAAGTGTAGTAGAAGAGACAACCGCTGCTAAAACTGAGTTGGTTAAAGCGGATCCAGTGACTACTGACGTTGTTGAGGCAAAGGTAGAGACTAAATAATTGTAGATATAACTGACAGATCGTCAGCGTCTATATACCGAAAGCACCCTATACATTGGTTTAGGGTGCTTTTTTATTGGATATTTATCCGTTTCTGCTACACTTCGGCTGTTCACTTTTTTGAGGTACATCATGACATCACCAGAACCTAAATTAACCCGTTTAAATAAATTCATTAGTGACACGGGTTACTGCTCACGAAGAGAAGCAGATAAGCTTATTGACCAACAACGTATTACAATTAACGGCAAAGTCCCTGAAATGGGAACAAAGGTAGCTGAAGGTGATGAAGTTCTGGTTGATGGAAAACCATTAAAAGAGAAACAAGACCGTATTTACATTGCATTTAATAAACCCGTCGGGATTACGTGTACGACTGAACGTCATGTTGAAGGCAATATCGTTGATTACATTAATCATGAACAACGTATCTTTCCAATTGGTCGCTTAGATAAACCTTCAGATGGTTTGATCTTTTTAACCAGTGATGGCGATATTGTAAATAAAATTCTTCGTGCAGGTAATGCGCATGAGAAAGAGTATGTAGTACGCGTTGATAAACCGATCACTGATGAATTCTTAACTAAGATGGCGGCGGGTGTGCCTATCTTAGATACGGTTACCTTACCGTGTAAGATTGAGCAAGAATCTCGTTTTGTTTTTCGTATTACCTTAACACAAGGACTTAATCGTCAGATCCGTCGCATGTGTGAATACTTAGATTATGAAGTATTTAAGCTAAAGCGTGTGCGTATTATGAATATTGACCTTGGTAAATTAGCGTCTGGTGAATGGCGTTACTTGACTAACGATGAAATGGGTCAAATTAATAATATGATTGGTTCATCAAGTAAGACAGAAGAAGCTTCACGTAAAGTTCAAGAGATAGACGGTAAAGTACGAGTAATTAAAAAAGCAAGCTCGGGGCGTAATCATCATTCGAACAATACGTTTAATGAAAAACGTCGTGAAAAAGCAAAAGAAGAACGATTTGGTAATTCTACACCGAAACGAAGAAATGATCGTAAGGAGCAGGGGAAGCCACAGTCAGAAATTAAAGTTTGGCGCCCGAAATAGACCGTTTTTTCAACACCTTAACTGTTTTTTTAGTTTTTTGGCGATAAAGTCTACAAACAGAGTGTCAAATGCAAATTTTTGTTTGACACTTTTTTTAAATCGGTTACATTAAGCCCCGTAAGAGAGATGGCGCCTTGGCAGAGTGGCTATGCAGCGGATTGCAAATCCGTGGACCGCGGTTCGACTCCGGGAGGCGCCTCCATCTCTTAGTGATTTATGCGACACTAGCTCAGCTGGTAGAGCGCAACCTTGCCAAGGTTGAGGTCACGAGTTCGAGCCTCGTGTGTCGCTCCAAATTTTGTAAAAAGCAGTCATGTAACATTGGCAGACTGTTTTAAAGATGGTGTCTAACCGTTCTTTTTAGAACACATTGGTTAGGAGCATCGCAATAAAGAATTGCGTGCCCTGGTGGTGGAATTGGTAGACACAAGG
>NZ_JARDAK010000058.1:0-3094 GCF_056470645.1 Pseudoalteromonas sp. TP27
CCCCTGTTTACCCGCTGACAATGCTCAAGGCTTCTGTTTTTTGATTGACCAAACCCCGTGGGGAAAAATCAACTATGAAAGAGAGCCACTGGTAACACCAACAGGCACCAACACATGGCGAGCAGTCATGCGTTTTACGCTTCCAGACCAAAGTGACCCTGCGTTTACCACTGAATTGTCGATGAGCATTTCCATGCTCACGCAAATACCAACCAACGAGTATGACCCCGCGTTAAACCAAATGACGATATACATAAACAGGCCCGACATGGCCTTTGCGTATGACGGATTGGTGAAACGCAGCGGGGATGATTCAACCTTGCTTGGGGATTGGGATGTGGGCGGTAACTTTGCGATAACCAACGTCAAAGACGTCACCATCAAAAACAGCAACGGCACTCAAACCGTGGTCTCTGATGGCTTAGTGAATGTGTTTTTAGTCAAACACGATGACATCGTTGATAGACCAAATTGTCCCGAAGGAAAAGAAAGCATCATTAATCTCATGATAGGAGAAATAACCACACCAAAAGATCACACCACGACAGGGCGCATTCGTGCGTATTTAAAATCAACAAACGCCACTCAATGGCGAGTTGGTCTTGATAACATCGTAAAAAAAGACAGCGATGGCGATATTAAAATCAACCATTCAGGTTATTTAACCGCCATCACTCAATGTAAAACCTTATAACCATTAATTAAGGAAATACCATGTTAAAACAAACACTGATCGCCAGCATGATGGCACTGATCCTACTCCCATCGGCTTACGCAAAAGTAACCTATGAAGATGCGGTAAAAGATCAATCCGCCTACAACGCGAAATTGAAGGCCCTTGCTCCGCCACCTGCTGTTGGTTATACCATTGATGAATTATCTGATTTTGAAAATCCTGGGGGCGACTGGACACAGATTTATACAGGCAGCACTACTGGTCGAGTTAATATCCCAAGCAATGCCAAAATGATCATGGTACAAACGAGTGAAGGAACCGTGACGTTCCCAAGAAACAGCGGAAGTTTAGTGCTTGCCTCAAAAATAAGTACTACATCAGAGAAATGTCACTTAACGGCAACCGCAAGGGCACGATTTACAGGCTCTCAAGTCATGGGAGAATATAGTCAGCAAAAAGAAAAGTGCCGAGTCAATGGAGATTACTATTTTGAGTCTAGAAGTGCTCAAATAAGCATCCAAAAAGTGCTGATTCAAAACTAAACTAACCCACTAAAAAGACGCTGAGAAATCAGCGTCTTAAACGATCATAAGTCGCTGGTTTCTTAGAACAAAAGATCATAAACCAAACGCAATAATTAAGTATTTAATAATCCAAAAAATGATATAATAGATCTAATAAAAACAAGGGCTTATTTAAAATGACTATTACAAAAAAACTGTTGTTCTCTTTATTGCTTTCAAGTAATGCTTACGCTGTCACTAATGGTACTTCTGTCAATTGGAATAACTATCAAGACATGGTTGAAATGAGTTGTACTGGAACCGTGATTGCGGGGAAATTTGTACTAACGGCAGCACATTGCACACACGATGACCGTATTCGTTTTTCAGATAACACCATAGTATCAAGCATTGATAGGGTTAATCATCCTGACTGGAATCTATCAGGTGCTCAAATTGATGTATCACTTTGGTCATTACCAAAAACTAGAAATAGTGCCCAAATTCATTACTTCGCAGATTTAACTAAAAACACAGTCAAAAATAATGATAAATTACGACTGTTTGGATTTGGTACAACTAACAACGCAGATGAACCATTACACTATGCAACAGTAAATGCCAATTTAGAACCAATAAGACCGCAAATGATTGATGGACAATTTATCGGTCAAGGCCAAGGTGTTGGAGGTGATTCAGGTGGAGCGTGGTTAAACAACAACAATGAAATCGTAGCTACAGTTAAAAGTGGTGCTAATAGCATAACCTTTGGTACAAATTTACATTATGCAAAAGATTTCATTTTAGAAAACATAAATGGCTGGCACTACCCAACTCTTGCGAATACTTCTAACGGGTCAACCACAATCAAAGTTCAATCATTGCATGACCCATTATCAGGTCAAGTAAATGATATGGCTTACACTTCTGGTGAAGCGACAATTACTGGAGGTACTTGTTTTCAAGCCTCGGATATTCAACCGTTCTCAACCTGTACTTACGCAGTAGAAGGTGCTGGTACTCTTCATCTATCAGATAACGAATCAATTGCTATCAATAAACCAACACCTGAATCAGGCGGCGGTGACAGTGGCGGTAGTCTTGGGTTCTTATCGTTAATCGGCTTACTTGGTCTTGGATTAATCAGAAAAAAGTAATGTTTTGAATTTTAAATGTAAACACTCAAAAATCAGTTTTCTATCCATATTTGCCACCCATAAGAAACACGGGGTTGTCTCATTAGATAAATTAGCATCGTGGAATAGAGTAATTAAAAGAAGCAATGATTCAGGCTTTAAGTGTAAGGAAGAATCAACCATGATGGACGTACATAAAAAATACAAAACAAGATCATAACCATCATAAATCGAACCACAAAAAAGCAGACCAACAGGTTTGCTTTTTTATTGCATTAATATCTCACTTTTAAGAAAAGTTCACATAATAAACACACGTAATCATTCACTTTTTTCCACCTGATAATAATGAATATATTAATCATTTTTTATAACCAAATAATCTAACCAGCCTTATAAATACAAATGACAATTCTAACATTAGGCATATACTCCGACTTCACATAATACGAGCGACTCGTGCTCTCTAGGCTTGTAAATCAGCCTATTTCATAGAAGAAACAATGAATACTGTTAAGTCACAGCAACACATCACCATGTATTTGATTGCTCAAAAACATGAAGATTACGGCTACACCTCTTTAGAAACACTGGCTCAATGGAATCGAAAATTACCAAAGAAAAATCAGTCAGCATTTACCTGCAAAAAAGTAACTACGCTCAATAATACAAAATATAACCTTTAATATTTTCATCCAAAGCAAGCCTATCGGTTTGCTTTTTTCATGCCTGTTATTTACCACATAGAGACATCTTTATTATGACTACGTTTTACTTCT
>NZ_JARDAK010000059.1:0-3066 GCF_056470645.1 Pseudoalteromonas sp. TP27
CCGCAATTGTCACAACGATAACCAGAAGGCCATCGCATATCGAACAGTCGTTTATGGCATTGTTCTTCAGTACCTAACTGTGAAATAAACCCATGTATTGAAATGTTTTTTTGAAATTGGACTTTATTTTTAGCCATGATAACCACCTCATTTTTTTGCTTCATTTTAAGTGTAGTCTAATAAGCGGAATTTGAGAGGTAATCAGGTAAATTATAGTTCCATTCCCCATGACATTCGAATTAACTCATAATAATACACAAAAAAGGCTGATAAATTTAACAGCCTTAACATATATAATAATTCTTATTTCAATAAGAAAAATAATAATTAATTAATTAGGTCACTCATATTAATTGAAGATACGATGTTTTCATTGAACTCAGGGATGTATAATATATTAGTATCTTGATCTAATGCTATATCAGCAGGAGAGTTAAAATTCCCTGATATTTTGTAAACCTGTTCTTTTGTATTAATATCAAATATAAAAATACTAGATGATGAATCATCATTTTCCCAATCTGAAATCATCAATTTACCATTTTTTAATGCCATACCATCAAGGTTACCATTACCAAGTATGTCTATAGACCATTGTTCAATGTTCCCAGTTCGCTCTGAGGTTTCATTTAACATAGTTTGATAGATGTGACCTTGAGCTAAATTCCCTCCAAATGTTGAAGTCACCAAATATAATATAGACGTCTCTTTATCAAATAAAAGTCCATTAACACCATTACCATTTAATTCAGAAGCGGTTATGAATTTAGAATACGTAATGTTCCCATTCAAAAGTTTAATTTGATATACATCACCAGTTCCCGTATCTGATATAAGAGCAGAGGTACTAGATAATGCCACTGCGTCATTTAAAAATCCTGCGGACATAATAGGTAATGTTTGAACTACTTCAGCAGTATCAAGATTGATAAGTTTAACATTTGGATGGTCGGAAAGAATTGCGTGATGACCATCATCAATAATAGCCATTCCTTTAGGATCATCTAAATTATTAATATAAGTATTATTTCCTAAATTAATGAATCCTAAACCATTAGATTCACCAGGATTACCGCCAATATTACTTATATATTGTTTATTGCCATTAAGAGTAACACTTTCTGGTGTTGATAAATTTGAAAACACAGTTTTAATTGGTAAGTTAACGAATGTTCCATCACTTTTAGAAGCCGATGTATATTTTTCAATCATTGCATCATTAGAGTTACATCCCATCAATACTGATGTCACGAATAAACTAGATAGAATAAATTTTATTTTCATTAATAATCTCAATTTTTAGCACATTTAAATTAAAATTATTATATAAAGTTAAATAATAAAAATACAACATAAAGTATCATAAATTCATTTAAATTAAACTTTTATGATACTTTCGGTTAATTAAGTAAGCTTATTACAACAAATATTTCGGCTCTACGCGTCTTTGCGTGGAATGCTTAAAAAGCAGCCACTCCAGGAGCGAATCTAGCCATACCTGTGGTATCCACGAGCAATCGTTGAAATAACCTAGTGGGCTCTGATAAACCATAGCATCGTCGCTTCAACACTTTCACTCTGTTATTGAATCCTTCAACAAATCCGCTGGTATGACGCGCGATGAAATAGTTAGTAATTTGCTCCTGATAATTCACCAAAGTTTGAATAAACCGATTAAAGCAAGTGAGCTCAGAAGCGGTAACGTTATTCACCCATTCGGTCATCTTTTCCTTGGCGACCTCTGGGGAAATATGACTGTCGAATATCCCACTGAGTTGACGACTAAACTGATAGCCTTGCTTCAATTTTGGTGAGACTGAAAACAGCGATTCAACCACAACCTTTTCTTCATCAGTGAAATGGTCTTTTTGTTTCCTCAGCAGGGATATAGCTGGTTTGAGTGCTGCATACTCCCCCACTACTAGATGGACAGGAATTTCAAAGTTGAGAGCAACAACAATATCGAGCCATACCTTCAGTCCTGTAAGGCCATTCGATAAGAGCGATTCTTTCTAATTCTCTGGATATACCCACTCTGTTTGTTTTTCACTCAGAATGGCATCAAAAAGACGGTTCTATCCTAGTCATGCGCTCTAAATTGGCCTTAATAACGCTAGGTTTTCTATTGACGATACCAATTGACCAAGCTTAGGCCCTCGGATAAATCCGCTGAAAAACATTTTTGAACCACATAAAACGCATTCAAATGGGTCTACTTTCATAAGAGCTTTCATCATCGATGCAAAACTAAAGACCATTGGTTTATTCACTTTTTGCTCAAGCTTTTCATAAATAATTGGAAGCATATCGCCACGTAAACGTGTCGATAAAAAACCGAAGTAACGTACCATCTTAAAATGTTTTTCTGGGACATGACTCAGCACCCTCAACATCATTTCTGTTTGAGTAAGCGATAACTCTTTATGTTTTTTGCTGTTGTGGTCTAAGTAGGTGAACGTAACATGCCCATTCGCATATTCCTTCAAGCGAGAGGCCGCTATCGGCGGCTTCTTTACGTAACTTCCTAAATATTTAGCAGTATGTTTCTTATGGCTTGTCTTTTTGGCGATATTCACATTCCAATGACGATTATATTGTGTGTTTAAGAATGCATTCCAAGACTGAATGTTTTTTGCTTCATCGCTAAGCTCTGATGGGAATATCAGTCGGTCATAATTATCTCTCAGTAGTTTGATTATCCCATATCGCCATTGCTTCATTAATGAAGCAAACTTAAATGAAAACTTCTTTAAGTTGTCATGTTTGTCCAAGCCTAATTCAGCTAAGGCTAAGTGAATATGGCAATTAAAGTTTAGTTTTCGACCATAGGTATGAAGAGCGGCAAAAATGCCGATGGTTAATTTTTTAGTTTCTGCCTGAGTGAGTAAGGTATTCGCTGCAATAGAAAAAAGAGGACTCAATAGCCATCGGTTTAATTGAAATATTGGCCAAAACTGACCAGGCATAGTGAAGGTAATATGACGGAACTTACAATCTGGAAGTATTTCATTCTGAGTTGATATCCAGCGCTCTGTGGCCTTTTGGCCACACGAGGGGCATAACTTA
>NZ_JARDAK010000060.1:0-2979 GCF_056470645.1 Pseudoalteromonas sp. TP27
ATGGCATTTTTTCTTAGAGCGCCAATATCAAAGATATTGGAACATCCATTTTGCAAAGAAGACTAAGCTGTTAAAGCAAACCGTGAATTATTTAGGTCGCTACCTAAAGCGTCCGCCGATATCAGCCTCAAGGCTGCATCATTATAGCGGAGGAACGGTGGTGTTTAAGTATTTAGACCATAGATATGGTGAGCACAAGACAATGACTCTAACGCAAGAAGAGATGATTTTGTGTTACGTAAGCCATATCCCTCAAAAGCATCTAAAGATGGTGCGCTACTACGGTTTTCTCTCCAATAGTAAACGAGGTCGTTTACTTTCGTTAGTTTATGCTGCTTTAGAAAGTACAAAGCCAGAGCAGACAGAGAAATTAACGTACGCCAAACAATACAAAGGTTTCACCGGTAACGACCCATACAAATGTACACTTTGTGAAAACAGGATGGTATTTACAGTTTTTTTAAAGGCCCAAAGAATGACGAATTACTGGATTTACGTCGCTTTAGTATGAAAGAAGATAGGCGATTAAGGAGCGCAGCGTAGGATAACTACGTCCAAAACGCACAAATTTGAGCAGAAACCATACAAAAACGATGTTTTTGTATGAAGAAAGCCGTTAAAAAATAATAAGTAGAAGACTCGGGTAAGAAAAAATGATGCATTTTATCTTGATGGTTAGGATTGAAATTCCTAACCATCAAGAATCGCGGACTTAGTGGACGCGTTTAATGCCATTGAAGGAGTCACGACTATCGCCTCATGCCAAGGTCATTGCTGTGGACGCGATCATCATCCGTATGTGTACTTTTCAGCACCGATAGAATTTGCAGCGTGGTTATCAGAGCAATGCAGAGAGTCACGAAAAGATAAGCGGCATTACACACAGTGGGAAGTTGAATGTGTATTTAATGGGGAAAACGAACTTATGTTTAGTCTGTTTTCCCCATTATACCGCCAAGATTACTTACGTAGCGGTTGGTGGTATTTAGGCTGGCATCGACAACGAGTCGAACATGAATTAGAGCTACTAACGGATATACCGAATCAAC
Organism: Pseudoalteromonas sp. TP27; assembly: GCF_056470645.1. Taxonomy (NCBI): domain Bacteria; kingdom Pseudomonadati; phylum Pseudomonadota; class Gammaproteobacteria; order Alteromonadales; family Pseudoalteromonadaceae; genus Pseudoalteromonas; species Pseudoalteromonas sp. TP27. The sequence continues at coordinate 1,050 of NZ_JARDAK010000060.1, forward strand.
TTGAAGATGCAGGTTTGAGCACCTGAAAATTATCATTAATTCGGGATGTAAAAGAGCCTGCGATCTCTGGAAGAGTCACTGCAAAAAATTGGTCTATCGCAGCCTTGAAGTCTCGTTTAGTTTTGAAGTAAACGTTGTTTCTCGACTTCTCGTTCATCACCTTCCATAGCCGCTCTATTGGATTGAGGTTTGGGCTATAAGGTGGCAGGTAGTGCAGTTCAATATTAAGGACAGTCGCTGCATCCTTGACTAAATTACTGCGGTGATATCCAGCACCATCTAAGATGATGTGAAGTTTATGGGTTGGTGGGTAACTCTCTCTGAGCTTCCCAAAAAACGAACAATATTTTCACTGTTAATACTTTCATGATCGCTAACAATGGTCGCTCCAATATCCGACAGGTTCAGAGCCCCAATAATGTTTAATTGGCTACGATTCCCGGTTGTTTCAATCACTTTATCTTGACCAGTACGGATCCAACCATGAGATATTTTTGTTGATAATGTTGGGTGAACGGCATCGATAAACACTATCGACTCATCCTCGCCACAACTGGCCTTTAGTGTTTCGTAAGCTTCTATGAAAGCTTGTTGTTTTGCCTCTTCGAACTTGTGCGGAACGCCTTTCGGTTGCTTGTAGCTAAAACCATTGTGATGTAGCCATTTGTTCATACCAGAAACAGTGTAATCAAGTTCAAATGTCTTTTTAACGCAGGCGATAATTTGATGAGTGTGTGAATAGGTTTTCTCAGTCAAATGCTCGATTAGGTGCATGGTTTGAGTAGCAGAAAGCTTGCTTTGGCTCCCACCATTTTCAGGCTTAAGTTTTTCAGAAAGAGTAGTCGCTGAGGTGACGAGCAACGGTTGACTCATGAATGCGAAGAGCTTGTGAAATAATAGTCTGACTCCAACCTTCAGAAGCCAGTAAAACAGCCTTTATATGGTCGCAAACTCGACTATCACGAGTAGAAGCGTGCATCTGTTCGAGTTGCTGTTTCTGTTGAGGAGTCAGTATAATTTTCATAATGCGTAGCATGATCCTGATTTTGCTAAAAATCAAGCATCTTCAATGATCATGGGTATAACCCCGTGTTTGATGCAGCCACCAGTGACAGTGATTTTAGTTTTCATGATCTTCGTAGAAAACGCATGACCATCTATGTAGGTATTACTCCTGACTACATTCCTATGGTTGGGCGGATTTTGAATCTGTTCTTTAGTTAATTAATCAACATCAACACGAAAGAATTACCTGAGCAAAATAAGGAATTGAAATACAAAGCATTGCTACTTATGGATGAGTTCACCGTTATGGGTCGCTCGGGGATAATAGCCAAATCAAATAACTACTTTGCAGGGTATGGCTTACAACTGCTGACCATCGTTCAGAATCCAGCACAGATTGAAGCCAAGGAGCCAGAGGGATACGGTAAAGAAACCATGAAGCTCACCTATTTTTTATGCCTGAAAATGAAGATGCAGAAGATATTTCAACGTTTTTGGGTAACAAAACGGTCAAGGTAAAAAGCGTTCAAATCAGTCAAGGAAAGCGAAGCATTACAACCAGTGATGGGAAACGCGCCCTTATGCTCCTTCAAGAATCGCAAGAAATGCCGTTTAATAAAGTGATCATAATGCTGCGTGGTAAGAAACCGATTTACTGCGACAAAATCCATTACTTTCAAGAATCGCCTTTTATTGACCACCTAAAGGCCATGTCGCCTACATTAGGAAAAATCAAAGGCATTCCAACGAAAGATCAAATGGATAGTGTGATTGCAGATGGGGAGCTGCAAATAGATATACCACGGTTAGAGCTAGAGCAACCCAAACCACTACAACCGTTGCTTGAGTCACCATTAGATCAACCATTGCCAGTAGAAGACGTAGAAGTACATTACGATGCGTCTCTTTTTAGAGACTAATTATG
>NZ_JARDAK010000061.1:0-2962 GCF_056470645.1 Pseudoalteromonas sp. TP27
GGCAACTTGGTAAGAAAGTCCGAGAAAAACTATGCATACTGGTATTTTCATCTTATTTTTCATAAATTACACTCTTACAATTTAAACTAAACAGTTTAGTTTAAATTTATGACTATGAATAATTAAGATAGTTCACTAAAATATCGCTCTCCATTACATTTACAATACTAATGACATTAGGGTCTACCCAATTGACATATGACAATGAAGTTATGACTCATTTTAGCGATATTTGAATTAAAACATGATCACAAGCAACAAAAAAGCCGCTAAATTTTAGCGGCCTTTGCAGTTCTTACTTCGAGTATTATGTTCGACTACACTGAGATTTAGTCGATTCTTACTTAGCAACAGCTGCTTTTGACAGCTGACTTAAAATACCTGAAACCTTATTAATAACTTCATCACAACCTTTTATTTCATGACGTTTCATTAAGTAACTAGGGTTGTTGTAAGATAACCAAACTTTATTATCCGCATCCTCACTAACCAATACCTTTTGAGGTAAATCAATAGCAACATCCTGAGTGCATTGCATCAAAAGAGTGCTCACTTTAGGATTACCAAAAATAATAACTTCTGTTGGCCGTAATTCTAGCCCCACTCCACGAGCATTTTTTTGATGGTCTATTCTTGCAAATAATGTTAATCCCTTGTTCTTAGCTATACTTTCAAAACGGTCAACCGTTTCTTTTACTGAGTAATGACTTTCATATTTAACCAAATCTTCAGAAGCTGCTACTGAAAATGATGCAGAAAGTAGAACTATTCCGATTGATACTAATTTTTTCATTTTTCATCCCTAAGATTAAACTCATTTATTATACGATCCTGAACCGCATATATCGCTTATTCTACAAGAGATCAAAACCATTACACGCTCATAGTAAGATCGCATTCTATTTTCACTACATGACAATGAAGTTATGGCTCATTTTAGCTATATTTGAATTAAAACGTGAGCACGACAATTCATAATTTAAATGTAATATGCTCACCTAAGCCATTAAACATTAAACATTAAACATTAAACATTAAACATTAAACATTAAACATTAAACATTAAACTAGCGTAAAGTTTCACATCATAAAAAACATCATTGTCGTGCAATACATCACGAATAACTGAATCCACAATGTCTTCTGCATCTTCTTATATGCAAACTATCTAGAAACAGCTCTCCCACAAGAGTCGTCTCTATTTTGTCTAACATTCTCCACCCTTTTATATTTCTAATTAAATATCGAGCCTTATCTGCTGATTCTTTTGATTCTTCGTTCTCATTTAATGGGTATACAGAGTACGTAAGTTGAAAACTATGCTTTGACATATGTAAACCTTATACAGCAACACTGAAATGTAAAACATATGTAATAAATACCTATTTATTAGAATGAGGTAATATTTTTAATTCACATTTTGGAATGAATATAACAATTTAAAGGTAAATCACGAGTAACAAAAAATAATACACACAAAAATGTAAACGTAAAGTTAAATTTGTTAAAAGTGTCATCATTGATAAATTAAAAAAACGATGAAACCCATCGATTTAATTCATTATGTAAATAAATAAATTGAACATAATATGCACAAGAAGAAACCCTTCTTTTAATAAGGTAATTTAAAAATGAAAAAAATAACCACGCAATTAACTCTTGTTTTGTCATTATTATCTGTGAATGTGCTTGCGGCTGAAAACTACACCTTAGAACCATCCCTATCAGCAATAAACTTTGCAACAATAAAGAATCAGTATGTAGTTGAACCTGCAATGATAGATACTCTTTCCGGAAAAGTTAATGATAACGGAAGCTTTAATTTATCTGTTGACTTAAAAGGTCTTAGTACCGGCATCTCAATTAGAGATTCCCGTGTAAACGAACTATTTTTTAACTCACTAAAATTCCCAGAAATTAAAATCGATGGCCAATTTAACTTAGACAAAATAAAGAATGGCCCAATAAAAACAACCGTTCCAACAAATGTCACATTCTATGGAACAACGAAATTAATTAACTTCCCTGTAATTATTGTTCCAACAGAAAATTACCTAACTATAAACTCATACACACCAATAATCATTGATAGTGCTGACTTTGGTATACCAGAAAACAATTTAACAGCACTAGCAGAAACTGTTGGCGGTATAAAAATATCAAACAGAGTACCGTTAAATATAAATTTAACATTTAAGAAGCAGTAATCACAATTTATAAAGGATCTATTAAAATGAAAAAATTAACCTTATTGGCTTTAATCGTTTTTTCACCTTTAAGTTTTTCACAAGCTGCTATCGCTTCTAATTTAGACTTAGGTCCACTAAGTACGTTAATAGGCACATGGAAAAGTACTGAATCTGGTGGTGTTGATGTCGCTCCAGGTAAAGAAGGGAGCAAAGTAGGAAAAGGAGGCCCTGCGGTTGAGCCATATTATGAAACATTTACATTTGAACCAACCGCCGATGCAACAAATGCTAGTGAGCAATATTTAACCGCCCTCTATTACAAACAAGAAGTTTTTAGGAAAAGTGATAACGGTAAATTTCATGACCAAAGAGGATATTTAATTTACGATAAAAAAAACCAAATGGTATATAACTCTTATTGTATACCTAGAGCGGTATGTATCGTTTCTGAAGGAAAATCAGGACAAGTCATAAATTTTGAAACTTCACCTAAAGGTATTGCTGAAAGTCAATTTATGGCAGAGAGCGGAACAACAACTAAATTTACAATGTCACTAGACATGTCTAAAAAAGACATTTTGAGATACTCTCAAACAACAAACTTACATATTTATGGTAAACCATTTGCTCATGCTGACTCTGGAATACTAGAAAGAATAAATTAATTATTATTTGAAGCCACTACTCATTTTGTGGCTTCTTTACATAATTCATAAACTCTATGACATTAGGGTACACCCTAATGTCACCTAACTAAATTACTGTATACAAAC
>NZ_JARDAK010000062.1:0-2483 GCF_056470645.1 Pseudoalteromonas sp. TP27
AATTAGCGCCTTTTTGCATTGTGGCTAAATACAAATTTAATGCTGGTTAATCATGTGCGTTGCTAGTTGAGAGAATGATTGTTTTAAGCCTTCACGTAACAACGGGTTGTCTATTTCTATATCCAGCGTTTTATTCATGCAGTACATCCACTGATCGCGCAATGCTTTATCTACAGTAAAAGGCATATGGCGTTTACGTAGCATTGGCTGGCCATGTTTTTCTGTAAATAGGTTTGGCCCGCCTAACCAACCAGATAAAAATTCAAAAAATACTTGGCGAATTCGATCTAATGGCAGAGGATGCATATCATATAACGGTTTAGCGTATTCATCTGACTCCATTATGTCGTAGAATCGATTGGCAATAGCGCGCGCTCCTTTTTCTCCACCTATTATTTCGTACGGTGTTTTTTCAGGAGTAGGAGCCTGTTGCTCGGGAGTTGGCTTAGATTTAGAAAAAAGTCGTTTAATCATATTATTTATCATCGTTAATAGGCAGTGTATAGCTGCAAAGAGGTTGCTTTAAAATGGACAAATATGCGGTTTTTGGAAATCCAATTAAACATTCAAAATCCCCCGCGATACATAAACAATTTGCTGTATCACTGGGTGAGCAAATCGACTACCGCGCAATATTAGCACCTATCGATAACTTTGAAAAAACAGTATTGTCTTTTTTTGAGCAAGGCGGTATCGGTGCTAACGTTACAATGCCATTCAAAGAGCAAGCTTATGCAATGGCTGATGAGCTTACTCCGTTAGCTAAAATAGTAGGGGCTGTTAATACCTTAAAAAAACGAGACGATGGCACATTACTCGGTGATAACACCGATGGTATCGGTTTTGTTAACGATTTACTTGCTAATAAAGTAGCTATTACTAACAAGCGTATTTTAATTATTGGCGCGGGCGGTGCAGCTCGAGGCGTTATTTTACCTTTGCTAGAGCATAACCCTCAGGAAATAATAATCGTTAATCGCACAGCAAAAAAAGCTAAAGAACTCGCAGAGCTATTTACTCAATATGGACCTGTATCTGGCTTTGGCTTTGATGATTTACCAGTAAGCGATTACTCACTAATTATAAACTCTACCTCTAGCAGTATGAATAACGAGCTACCAGCACTTGATGAAAAACATATAACTAACTGTGAAGTCGCTTATGACATGTTTTATTCACTGCAAAATACTATTTTTATGAACTGGATTGCACAGCATAATATTAACGCTAAGCTTTTAGATGGCAGTGGTATGTTAGTGGGCCAGGCTGCTCAAGCCTATTATGTATGGCGCAATAAAATGCCAAAAATACTGCCTGTAGTTGATGCACTAAAACAAGGGGCGCTTAAATGAACCAAGCAATACAATTTATAGATAGGCTAGAATTTAGAGAGCCCGATCATCAGTTAGTATTCTTTGCACAAGTTAGTGGCATGCTGGTGGAGTGTGTAATAGAAGTAAGTACACTTAAATTAACAGACGAAAGCCATGCAACAGAGTATTTTGAAAAGTACCGTTTTGATTACGAAGAGCGTGCCGAGGAGCTTATCGAAGAAGAAAGTTACAACTCGGCAGGTCAGATAGAAGTAAGCTTATTACTCTAAGTTAGCGATTTCAGCTAAATACTCATCTTTAAGTGATACGTAGTTATCAGCAGATATTTTTAAAAAGGCAAGTTCTTGGTCTGTAAGAGGGCGAGCTTGCTTAGCTGGGCTTCCTACATATAAATAGCCAGACTCTAAACGCTTGTTTGGAGGCACCAAAGAACCTCCTCCAATAATAACATCGTCTTCAACAACAACGTTGTCCATAATAATAGCGCCCATACCCACAAGTATACGATCTCCTAGTACGCATCCGTGTAGCATTACCTTATGACCAACAGTTACGTCGTCACCTATAATAAGTGGGTAACCATCAGGATTGCTTTTAGTTGCACGAGATAAATGCAATACACTGCCATCTTGTATATTTGTACGCTCACCAATACGTATATAGTTAACATCGCCACGTGCAGCTACTAATGGCCACACACTACTATTATCACCTAAAGTAATGTTACCAACCAAAACCGATGAATCATCAACATAAACAGACGCATTAAATGAAGGAGTAACACCTTTATAAGAACGAATTGCCATAGTTAGTACCTTTTAGATCATGATTATTAGTATTTGAGTGTATCAGCAAGGTGATTTTTGTACCATACAGTGCACTGCTTGGTTACAAAACTATCAGTTTCGGGGTGTTTAGTTCAGATACTAACCGAACAGCATCTTTTTTTACTTTTTCTTTAAAAAAGTGCTTGCGTAAAAATATGATCTCCCTATAATGCGACCCCACTGAGACGGGAAACGCCAACGCATAGCGAGGCACGAACTACCTCAGAGAGTTAAATAAAACTTAGGTTTTAAATTGTCGAAAGAAAGTTTAAAACAAAGTGTTGACTCGAAAAATAAAGGGTGTATTATTCGCATCCCTTGA
>NZ_JARDAK010000063.1:0-2431 GCF_056470645.1 Pseudoalteromonas sp. TP27
CGTAGTGAAACTCCGCAGTGAAACAATCAGCCTTTTTAAAGAGTACAAAGTGAAAATGCTAATCATAGACCAGTTTCATTCTTTACTTATAGGAGAGTCTCACTCACAACATCAAGTAATGAATGCCATTAAGACGCTATGTGATGAATTACAGATCCCATTCGTTGGGGTTGGCAATCGTAAAGAAATGAAACGCTTCCATGCCAACCCACAGCACAATACCTACTTTGATGTCATTACATTACCAGTTTGGAAATGCGACCGTGAATTTCAGCAATTGCTTTACCAATTTCAAAGCATATTGCCACTAAAAAAATGTTCCAATCTACAAGAGCCAGCAATGGCAAAAAATATTCATGCCATTTCAAATGGAAATATAGGGAATGTGCATCGCCTACTAACCGCTTGTGCAGTTAAAGCCATAACAACAGGCACTGAGCAAATTACGTCAGAAATAATAATGGCAGTTAGGCAACACTTACCTTTTGACTAAGAGCCATATACTTATTTCACTTTAATTTATTAATACCATTAATAACCCAATTATTATTTGCTCCTGGTCTATGAATAAACGTGGTCATTTTCCCGTTTTTAGAATCCACATAATCAGATTCAATAGAATTCAAAGAAACAATTTCAACTAACAACTTAACTAACGTATCAGAGCCCTCATGGTACAAATCATGATTTAAAAATGAGTCCATATTATCAGGCTTATACACGACACTACTGAATCCTGAACCTTTTTTATTGATAGGAAAACTAATTATATACAGGACCAATGTGTTAAGAACAATACGGATAACCAAAGCGTTAGATGGATAACTGGTGCCTAATTGCTTACAGGCTTCATTTAATGAGATCAATTTAAAATCATCGCTGTCATTAAACCCACATTTTGGCGTATACCAACAAACTTCCGCTCCACGCTCTATACATAACCGTGTCGCATGTTCCCACACCGTTTCTAATCGAGATTTATCATCTTCGATTTCACTATTGGGTACATCATAAAAACAATTTGCAAGCCCAGTGAAACCTAATCCGTCACATTTAGCTCCCACACCAAAATTTGTAGGATCTTTATAAGGAACCAGCCTTGTATCTAGGCTGTGTTGATAAATATTAATATCTTGGATTTTATTAATATCTCGGTCTTGGCCTATCAATGTTAATTGCTCTATAACACTTGTCGTAACGAGATTATTTACTGGGTTCATGGCAACATCTAATCGTTCGATTTCGTGCTCTCGCTCCTTTTTAACAGTGCGGTATTGAACATTATTACCATTGCCCGATAATTTCCCATTTCTAGCCACTGATTTAGGTGCTAAAACGAGGTCGATCGCTTTACCTTGAGGCACAGAGATCCCTGTAATTTGCGTGCAAAGCACGCTATTACCTAAAGGGATCCCATAAAAAGAAAGGGTAATCGCCTGATTATGCCAACAAGGAATTTTATATGTTTCAGTGCTGTCTTTTTTAGTAAGCAATATGTCGGCATTTACGCCTTTAACTATCGCTTTTGTATAGTCATCGTATTTCAAATAATGGAGGAAAACCGCATTTTTATGTGGCAGGTTGCGCGGTAATATCACAGGGTATTCAGAATCTGTGTTTATATCCTCATTTAACCACAGCTTTTGCTCTACTTTTGGCCAGCTATAGACTGAAAGAATACGATTGATTTCATTAGAATAACCATAATGAGCGATGAAAAATTGCAAAGGATGTATAACAAATTCAGTCTTATTTTGTTTTATCGTTAAAAGCTGATTTTTATCCCATTGAAAAAAGTTAATATCATTAATATGAACGTATTCCTGAAATTCAAATGGATGAACTTCATCATTACGCTTGGAATAATCAAGTGATATATCAGACAGATTAGACCTATCTTCATTAATAGTAATGGTATATGTCTGCAATGTGAAACATTGCTCTGATTCACCATTAACCCAAATACTACCAAATGGTATTTTATGTAAGTAATTAATAGGAATTTTTACAATCAAAAAACTTTGGCATTCTTCGCCATCCTTTCCCATATAGACAGGATTAGTTAGCTCAACAAATTTTACTTCAACAAAAGTGTTTGTTGCTTCGGTAGTCAATTTATGCCCGTACCAAATAACAACATATTCACTATTTTTTTTAAATAACCCGTGAACTATCTTTTTTTCAAAAAATGAATACAGATTAAGAGAACAACGCCAATTTGTTCTTTCTAGTTGGTGAGTATCGAAATAAGACAAAGTGCTACCAATTCCTACTATCTATTAATGAAGAGAGAATCATAGCCCCTTTGTAGATTACGTGACACTTATTTGTATCTTTGAACAATTATTGAACAGTTTAAAGCCACAATAAACATCCTTCTTAATTACCAGAGACATTAATATGAACAAACTTAAGTACATCCAACATAGGC
>NZ_JARDAK010000064.1:0-2346 GCF_056470645.1 Pseudoalteromonas sp. TP27
AAAGCCCACTCAGTGAATCGTTCTTGTTCAACAGGTGTCGCTTCATCAAACCAATACTTGGTCATTTCTACAGGTTTTGTTTCTTCTGCAGTATGAGAAATGTGTTTTTCTTTAATCGGATTATCTAAATATACGCTTCTTTCATTTACAATAGCTTGAAAATAACCAGCAGGAATAGTAAAAGAAAGTTTATTTGAATTATTAGGTGTTTTTACAGTATATGTAAATCCATCTTTAGTAGATTTTTGAATATCATCATTATCAATTGGAAAAGTAAAATATTGAGTAACAGAGCAATGCTCAGAGCAAATTGATGATGATACTTTATATGCATCAAGCGGATAATCTTTGCCATTGTATCCAACATGAGTAAATTCATCATAGTTTTTAAAATAACTAAGTTGTACTTTGGCAAAAGAATCAGGTGTCTTTTTATCATTTTTAGCGTAATTAGCAACAACATAGGTCGTGTTTTTTAAGGTATTGCTCCCTCCAACCGTTACGTCCTCAGGTGTCACTTTCTTTGCAACAACAGAAACATAATTATACTTTTGATTAACCTCACTTATTGCATCATCAAAGCCGTCATCAACAGAAAGAGTTGAGCATCCTCCTAGTAGTAGTGAAAAACAAACTATTGAGTATTTATTATACATACATCTTTCCTTGTATAGCGCTGAAATAAATAAACGCCAGTCAATGACTAGCGTTTAATAAACATAGAATCAATTATATAATTCTTAGAAACCGTATTCGATACCAACACGAACAACCATTGTATCTTGTTGGATCATATCACCAGCAGCTGCAAAGCCATCTTTTGATGCTTCACCTGCATAACTACGTGTATCTCTCATTGCTACACGAACGTATGGTACAAAACCATTATGAACATACATTAATTGACCAGAAACAATGCTATCGGCATCATCTTGTGCTGAGCCATTCAGTTCTGATTCTAGGTTAGCCGTATAACCAACTTTCGCACCCCATGGGCCATTCCAGTACTGACCAATTAAAGAGTAAGAGTCTTGAGTGTGCTTATCTGCACCATCTTTACTCTCGCCTGATTTAAATGCACCAGAGATACCAAAACCAGCAGGTAAACTCGCTTCAAAACCAACTAGGTAACCAAATGTATCCGCATTAGTTCCATTGTATTTTTTACCGCCTTCAAGGCCAGCGTGGAATGTAACAACTTCAGCTAAACGATAGTGTGCACTCGCACCCGAGAAATTAGAACCTTCTACGTTAGTTTTACCACGACCAGTAGCTAAGCTGAATGAAAAGTCACCGAATGCTGGTGAGTCGTATCGAGCCATGTCGCCTTTACGATCGTAATTAAATTTAACATCACCACCCCAGTCCCAAGAGGCACCTAAACCTGGGTTTGCATAAGGCCAATCGATAATTTCATACATTGGCGTCAACATACGACCGAAACGTACTTTACCCCAATCACCACCAAGACCTATGAACGTGTCACGCCCGCCAAAAGTAGAGCCTGTGCCATCTTCACCAACATAACCAGATTCAACTTGCATGAACACTTCTAGGTTATCAAACATTTCTTTACCAGCACGGAAACCAATTCTCGATTCATTTTCGTAATCGTAACCAGTTGTACCATCTTGCTTGGTATTTTGAGTTTCATTTTTTTTATCTACATCATAATGAACCCACGAAATCGCAGCTACACCATAAACTTCAACACCAAAATCGTTATTTTCACCGATTTCATAAGCGTTTGCTGAACCAGCTACTGAAGCCGCTGCAATTACAGCGCTTAAAAGTGTTTTCTTGAACATAGTCATAATTCCTTCATTTAACTAATATAAGTAATACATGGATATTTAAGTTGGTCGCCGAAATGAACCATGCACTAGATTTGTTGTCTGGAGTAGACTATGACAATGTTTTTTCACAAAGAAAATATAGTTATGTTTTTTGAGTGACGAAGTTCAAAACTCAGAACTTATAAAAAAATATAACATTTAAAAATCAAAAGGTTAACGATAATCGAAAATAAAACCTACTGGTTAAAAATAAAGCAAAAGAGATCGAAACCTCAAAAAAAGTATACATAAGGCTAAAATAACTGAACCTAGATCACATTGCTTTTAGTGTTAATTAGATCTATTTATTTTAATTTAAAAAAAAGTGCGAACTAAGTCGCACTTGATATTTTACGCAAATTAATAAACCACTGAAAGCTATGACCGATTTAATAGCCAAGTTAAGATCTGTGCTCTGTCTTCTGTTGAAGCTTTCTCGTACCAATAGCTCAACATCTCTAATGATTTAGATGAGGTAGTTAATTTACTGTTTACTGTCTTGCGGTTAGCA
>NZ_JARDAK010000065.1:0-2314 GCF_056470645.1 Pseudoalteromonas sp. TP27
ACCTAAATGTCATACCACATTAGATCATAACTTAAATGTCACCAAAGCGTTTAATACTGGCTCTGTCGCTCAGATTTAGGGGTATATCCATACTCTCTAGCAAATCGCTTCACTTCATGGATGGGATAATATTGTTTAAACTCTTTATCAAAAGAGGCAGAAAATAATCGGATGTATTCTTCATAAGACGTACCGCTTTCCTTGCTGGCTTGATCAGCCATACTTTCAATCTTGTTGATCACTGAATAAGATAACATTGACACTCTCCTTTTAAAAAACCACTAAGCAAAGGCATAGCCTTTTCTATATGACCGCAAAAATCCTGCGTGTTTCAGATCCATTAACACAAAATTAATGGTATCACGCCCTACCCCTTTAAATCTCTCCCCAATACCTCGTTGGCTTGGTTTTACTTCTTTTGCCAGTACCGCTTGCTTGATCTCAAAATAGACTTGTTCATTACATTTTAGATGGTCGTCACTGAATGCTTCCTCTTCATGGCAATCAACCAGCTCAGAAACGCAGTCGGTAAAATATTCGTCATTCACTGCGCGTGACTGTGTAACCACTGCGCACGACTGCGTTTCAATTTCTAACTGCGTTTGGATAACGTCAGGCTGAATAAGCTCTAGCGCAGACGATTTATCATGACTGCGCACAACTGCGTTCGAGTGCGCGTGACTGCGTTTCAGTGCGTTAGAAACCAACACTAACAGCCAGCTCATTAATTCCAATGCAGCAGAGGTAATATAACTAATCAACAAACCAAATTTATCAAAAACAGTCGATTCACTCGGTAGAGTAGATTGACGTTGATAAAGATCATCAATACGAATTAAAAGAGGTTCAACTTTTTCTAGCGTTCTTTCCGATTTAGTAATGAGGTTTGCGTTTTGTTGTTTGGCCGCAAGAAGACGTAACTCGTCCACTTGGGTTGTGTATTCTTTAATTTGCTGAGAAGCCGCTTGATAAGCAGTACTGTTTTTTTGGCTGGCGACAACACCTTGCTCTAAAGCAGCCACCGATGCAGAGAACGAAACAACACTTAATGTCATGCTCAATAACAAAGCAAACAGCGCAGAAGCGTATTGTTTTTGTGAAAACAAAAACAGAACAAACAACGGTGTAGCGCATTTAGCCAAATCTAGCACAATGCCTAACGCTGTCATTAGTATAGGCTCATCCATAGCTAAACCTATGTCATACATGAATTGAGCCGTTAAAATTGCAGATAGGAAAGCTGTTGCGATAGATAGCACTATGCAAATAGGCTTTAAAATAGTAGAGTTCATTTGTGGTTATCTCATGTTAATAAAGTAAGTTGATCACGCTAAACCTCAAGTAACTTTCGACGGGAGCTTGAGGTTTTTTATTAATACTTATTTTTTCTTTTTACGACCAGCATTTCGAGGAACATAAACACTATTATATAATCGTTCTCGATCTTCTTTTTCCATATTAGATAAAGCTAATATTCCAGCTCTAACCATTTGACTAAAATCAACTCTATTTTCAAGTTGTAATAAATCAACTAACTCAACAGTTGATTTATTAATGGTAATAGTTTTACTAATAGCTTTATCTAATAACTTGTCATCCGTTATATCCTGACCTTTAGATTGTGTCGTGTTATTGATAAATTTACCGTTATCAATAAATGAATCATCATTATCAAAGTCATCAAACATTCCATTCATAAGTTCACCAATTCATCAAATATATCTGATACTTCTTTCTTTGCTTTTTCATTGACTAAATGATCACCACCGCGAAGAAAGTTTTTCCTATATTCTTTTCTTTTTACTGTAAATGCTTGAATCGGTTTTATACCAAATGAACTCAAAACATCTTTTGCTTTTAATATTTCAGTCGCGGCCGATTGTAAATGATCAGCTTCCATCACCACACCCACACAATTAGCGTTCTTTAAATATGGCAAGGCTTCTTGTAGAAACTGTCTTGTTACAAATAAATCAAGAGGGCTAGTTTTGACAGGGAAAATAACGGTATTAACATTTTCGGTCACTATCGCAGATCGTGCCGCTTTACTATCGAACCCCCCAGTATCAACTAGAATTAATGAATTAGGGTTTTCTGTTTTTAATTTAATTAATAATTCAGATACATTAAGAGTTGACGCTACGTGAACACAGTTAATTTTTCGTTTTCCAGCCCAAAACTTCAAAATACTTGTTGGATCTGCATCAACCAGTACCACATCGATATTACGAGCACTAGCCTCAGCAGCTAAACACATAACTAAAGTAGATTTACCACATCCACCTTTTGTATTAGCTACAACTATCAATTTATT
>NZ_JARDAK010000066.1:0-2254 GCF_056470645.1 Pseudoalteromonas sp. TP27
CATAAAATACAGCGCTTATCTCTGGCGGGAATGCTTCAAAAAGACATTGTTGGCCAAGTCATGAAATACGGCACCGCAATGGAGAAAAAAGTGGCTCAGGATGTGGCGAGCTCCCTTGCCAATGGACGAGGATTTGCAGACGGTATTCGCCCTTGGCTAATAAGTATTGCTTACCAAAGTCTGAAAGCTGGGGAGCACATCGGTGATTTTCAACAAGGATTAAACGATGCACTGGCGGCGATTGAGACACAAAACACCTCAACCACCGTATTAATCAAAGCATTAACGACTCCCATCATTGGCATCATCGCGTTGTTCGGCACCTCAGCACTGGCAGCCAACTACGTTTATCCCATGCTCAGTAAACAACTGCCCCGCCCCCAATGGGGGGCGCTGTCCTCGTTTTCTGAATCCTTTGGGTTATTTTTTGGTCACTATGGCGTCTATCTGCTTTTACTCTTTGCGCTTATCTGTATCGGGATTGTTATCGCTCTCCCTTTATGGGTGGGTGAGCACCGAAAGAAAGTCGATAACGGGTTTGTGTTTCGTCAATATCGACTGATACACACCGCCCACTTTTTAAATTCCATCAGCAACCAAACCCTTGCAGGGATTGGGATAAAAGAATCGCTCTCCAATTATATCTCTACGACCCCGCCGTATGTGGCATGGCATATCCATAAAATGCTGACCCAAATTCGACAAGGGAAAAACAACGTAGGGGATATTTTTGATGTGCAATTGCTCAACCAAGAGGAGCAAGAAACCCTAACACTGCTTGGGGGCATTGATACGTTAGATCCTTTGAAAAAAAGCGCAGAAATGCATCAAGAGCTTCTTGTTCAAGAAGTGGCTCTCATTCAAGCCATCGGAAAAAACACCTTAAAACTGCTGGGCGCCTTTGTTTTTGGCCTCACCGCAGGGGGCATTATTTCCCTCATATTCAATATAGCAACGCATCAAATGATGTAATCCTTTCATTAAAAGAGAATAAACACATGAAAAAGAACCAAACCAAACTTGCTCAACGTGGCGCCATGTCTGTGGACGTAATGCTGGTCTCAGGCTTCATCATCCTTGCACTTATCTACATTATTTCTAAAGGGCCAACCATTGCTTATGCATGGAATAAGATCATGTTCACAACCGATGTATCAAGCATCATCAGTTCAACCCGTGATTGGAAAAAATCCCGTCCAAACTTTGATGGCGTTAGCCTTCAAAAAATCTGTGACATTACCGATTTAAGTGAATCGATTTGTGGCACAACAGGGGATGGTAAATCGACTAATGCCTTTGGTGGCGACTGGACGGTTTCAGTGAACGCCTCAAAAGGGTTGTTTGATATTACCGCGACGTTACCCAACGATACCGACCGTATCGATGACATTGCCGACACCATGGCATCAAGTACGCGAAGCGGCTGTATTGAAGCGGCAGGCTGTGCCACCATCAAAACCAGTGCGAACTCTGTCACCATGACGTTCTAGTTATGGTCAATCAACACGGTTTATTAAGTGTTGATATGCTGCGTACCCTTCTGTTCTTATCCATCATGGCGATAGCCTCTAGCTCTTTGTTTTCTTTATTGTCCAACAAAACGGATGCAAAAGAGATAGAGCGCCACATTGATAACATCACGGCGCTTGCCCAAGCGCATTACAGCAAAGGGGTAATGGCCACTCAATGCTTGGCCCAGCCAAGCATTGATATTAATCAACTGGATATAGACGCCTATGATTATTTAGGTCTGTATGACGTCAGTTATGACAGCGTATCACCCGCAAGACCTCACTCTGTGACGGTGCGTTTTACCTTCACCTTCCCAAATAAAGCCCATGCGATTTCGCGCTACTTAACCCCTAGCCATCACGATGGCATGAGCTTTTATTATCAACGCCCACTGGATTATCAATTGGTGGATTTTCAGCACCTTGATAGAGCCACAGGCTGCATTAAATAAGGACATCATGACACGAGCTCATACCCCAAAACGGCGAGCCCAAGGCGGGTTTGTGGCGATGGTTGGTCTGCTTATTACCTTGAGTTTTCTTTCCTATGCGTTTGTTTTGTACTCTGAAAAAGCACAAAAAGAGCGCATCAAAAGCGACACTCAATCGTTTTACAACCGACTGCTGTTTTTAAAACAACAAATTCACGCCTTTAATGCCGACCAATACCAAAATGGACGGCACATTAATTCGGCGGAATTATTTCCAGCGACATTACAAAACTTAGAAGGCGTTTACGTTCC
>NZ_JARDAK010000067.1:0-2054 GCF_056470645.1 Pseudoalteromonas sp. TP27
TAAATATAACTAATATGAGTCATAACTTCATTGTCATGTGACATTAAGGTAGACCCTAATATCACTAGAGGGAGGAGCATTAATCTAGACGTTGTGGTTTATCAAAATAGTAAGCTATCCCCAATAAAACACCTGATATTAAGAAACTAGATATACATAGTA
Organism: Pseudoalteromonas sp. TP27; assembly: GCF_056470645.1. Taxonomy (NCBI): domain Bacteria; kingdom Pseudomonadati; phylum Pseudomonadota; class Gammaproteobacteria; order Alteromonadales; family Pseudoalteromonadaceae; genus Pseudoalteromonas; species Pseudoalteromonas sp. TP27. The sequence continues at coordinate 163 of NZ_JARDAK010000067.1, forward strand.
TGGCTTGAAGATATTCATCAAAAAATTCGACCATTATTTATTACACATAAAATAAAGGTCATTATTAGAGTTTTAATATTTCATTGTTATGACAGGTTGGTTGGCTTTTTGAATGAAAGATATTTTTTGCAGTAATCTCAGCAAAAATCGTTTTACCTTTGTCGTTAAAAATAGGCATGACGCTATTGCCATGCGTCATTCAGGCAAACCCTAATGTCATGTTGTAATATTGATTACAACGGTTTTCATTTACAATGCGATGTTTTAGGGATTTTAGGTATATGTCAAATTTTCGAGTTAGATTAAGAGAAGCCGTCAAGATTCTATGTATAAATGAACTAGATTTAAAGGGGCGTTTAAAGTTGGCAGTTTGCGATCAACTGTTATTAGCTAATGTACCTGAAGAAACTGAAGTTCCATTATATTTTCGAAATCAGCACAAAATTATAATCACTACAGTTACTGAAAAAACATGGAGTAAGGACATAACTTACGATCGAGTAGGTGCAACAATTTATAGAAAACGTAGAAAAACGTTATCAAATTGGGCCTCAATGATTTTGCAACTGCACCAAGAGTACGAAGAATATCTTGTTTCCGGTTTTATTCCAGAATACACATAATGCATCAACATTATTTAGCACACTCGATACCTCAGGTTGTTGAGTATTTCTTGTTTTAAGGGTCATGCGCCAAAAATAGGGGATATGTCCATACTTTTGTGTAGGATTCTAATTATTTGTATTTGTTGACTACCTGTTTGTTTATAAAATATCACATGGCTGCCTTGAGGAAATTTTCGGTAACCACTTCTAATTTCATCACAGCCTTTTCCTATATCTGTATTTCTGCTGACTTACCTTTTGCGGTAGGGCGGTTCTGTGAAGTCGAAGGTATTGCTAATGTTCAACATGCTTCAACTTTCCGTAGTTCGGACTTTGCTGAGATATATGGGGTTGCTATTCCAGAAGGGGCTTTGCGAGGCCTAACTGCTCGTGCAGTCGTATGCGTTAATAAAGAAGGTATAGTGACACATAGCGAGTTGGTAAAAGAAATCACAAACGAGCCAGACTATAATTTAGCACTAAATGCTTTTTAAAAAAGCAAATATATAACACTATTAATTATGAAGGTCGCCTAAATTTGGCGACTTTTTTCTTAGCTGGTGATCACGTTTTAATTCAAATGTCGTTAAAATAAGTCATAACTTCATTGTCATGTGACATTAAGGCAAACCCTAATGTCACCTGCTTTCTAAATCACAAAAAAAAGAGCGAACACCGTTCGCCCTTTAATCTTACATATGATTCATATCACGCATCGATTTTTTACGCTGACAATGTTCAACAATTTTAAAATGTCACAGAATTACAGGCTATTGAGTTCTTTTTGGTACTTCTCTTCAATTTTGCCTTCAACCACATGATAGGCAACTGAAATGAATATGGTAAGACCAAAAACCAACCCAATCACACGAATATTTTGTTTTAGATACCTTCTCATTAACATCCACTCATTTCTAAATTAATAAAAATATCATATATCATCAAAAGGTTTAAATATGAACAAAAAAATGCTCTTTTTTGCCTGCGGAAGCCCTTTATTTATCGGACTTGTTTTATATCTCGCAGGAATTACCTATTTCATGCTCTTTGGGGTAAACATCGATGCTGTGACGGCCTAATGCCCTCATTGAGCAATGGAGTGTATTCGCTGTCAAAAATCACTCACGCTTTCTCTGCTTATTGGTTTTGGAATAGCAGTAGTCGCACAACTTATCGCGCTAGTGATCACATATTAATTCAAATACAGCTAAAGTGAGTCATAACTTTATTCTCATGCGACATTAAGGCATCCCCTAATACCACCTAGCTAAATTATTGTATATAAGC
>NZ_JARDAK010000068.1:0-2048 GCF_056470645.1 Pseudoalteromonas sp. TP27
GATGACAAAAGTATATTTGAGCCAAAATAACAATAATGACATTAGGGTAGACCCTAATGTCACCTAATAAGAATAGATACGGAACAGAAATTTGGCATCGTGTCTTTATCAATGGTATTTATTGAAATGTGCTTAAATTAACGCAAAATTGAGTCAAACCATAATTTTTTACTTTGAGTTATTTCTTGCTGAATAGAAAATAGCGACTTCTTACGTAAGATACAATTGATAGGCAAAGTTATGAATAAGAAACAAATTATGATGGCAACAGCGTTAGTGTCTACACTGACTCTTTCTGGCTGTGCATCAAACGATGAAATTATTGAGCAACAAAAGCAACAAGCAGAGCAAATTAATACGCTTGATTCAAAAGTAAATACATTAGAGAGCCAATTACAAAGACAACAAAATGCAGATAAACAAATATCTCAAGTTGTTAGTCAATTACATACGAAACAAAATAATCTGAATCAGCAAGTTGAACAAACGGCTAAAATCTATTCGATTAAACAAAATGACACACTATCTAGTGTTGCTAAAGAGAATGGAATGAGTCTAGAGGCACTGCTTCAATTAAATCCTCAGATTGAAAAACCTAATAGCTTACTTATTGGTCAAATGATCAATATTAAATAATAGCTAGAATACTTGAAGTATAAATATCTCGAAGGTCGCCTAATTGGTGACCTTTTTCTTAGCAGGTGAGCTAGAGGGATTAAACGCAGGCGTTAAGTCTTATCCATTTTCCCTAGATACCAGAATTAACCTTAGAAGCAATGTGTTTATATGTTAGTGAAATTTTTTTCGATTGTATTTATTCTGCTAGGCATTTCTGGCTGTGCAGCAATTGACAGCAAAAGACCTGAACTTACTGATGAAAGTAACCCTCCAGTTAGAATACTTGTTACTCGATGGGGCGAGAACCCTGTGTGGCCAGTTATTTCCTCATGCGGAAAGGATGAAATACCTATTGTTGTTAACACCAGTGATAAAAAAAATGGCTCAAAAGTAAGAACCTACCTATGCGAAAAAAACAAAAAGAGCGATTAATTTAGCGGATTTTCTGTTGCTTGCGATCACGTTTTCATTCAAATATCGATAAAATGAGTCATAACTTCATTGTCATGTGACATTAAGGCAGACCCTAATGTCATAGGGCTGAACTATGGAAAAAGATTGAGAACCATACGTTTCGTAATAAAAAGGCTAAAATAAAAGTGGACACAAAAATAATGTGTCCCTATGGATTATCTAAAGAGTGCAATAAAATAGTTATGTATACCCAATTCATAGCTAACCAACAAGTAAGCACAAATAATAATTGACCAATAAACGGACCTAAAACCCAAAGAATTTGTTTTTTTAACTTCATTAAAAGGATCAATAGCAAAACATTTATTACATACTGTCGCCTCTTTCGGTAAAGGGCTTCCACAATGATTGCAATTACTTAACATAAATTATTCATCAAATGTCAGAGGTTCGACTTTAACCCCGTAGTTTTTGCTACCCCATGTTTGGCTATTGAGTTCTTGTTGATACTTATCTTCAATTTTGCCTTCAACCACATGATAGGCAACTGACAGAAAGGCGGTAAAAGCCAAAACGCCCCCAACTACACGAATATTTTGTTTTTGACCTCTTTTCATATACATCAACTCATTTTAAATAACAAAAATATCATTTATCACCAAAAGGTTTAAATATGAACAAAAAAATGAGCTTTGTTGCATGTGGAAGCCCTTTATTTATCGGACTTGCTTTATATCTCGCAGGAATTACCTATTTCATGCTCTCTGGGGTAAACATCGATGCCGTGACGGCCTAATACCCTCATTGAGCAAGAAGTGATTCTCATGACGATATTCGCTATCAAAAATCACTAATGCTTTATCTGCTTATTGGTTTTGGAATAGCAGTAGTCACCAACGTAGTCGTGCTAGTGATCACGTTTTCATTCAAATATAGCTAAAATGAGTCATAACTTCATTGTCATGTGACATTAAGGCACACCCTAATGTCATCTAGCTAAAAACTGTATATTAAGT
>NZ_JARDAK010000069.1:0-2034 GCF_056470645.1 Pseudoalteromonas sp. TP27
ACGGCAATGTCTCGATATAAAGGACTGACTAGTGGTACATTGAGCTTGAGATGTTATAACGCTCAAGTAGGTGAGGCGTTGGCAAACGTGAAAGCAATGAACAAAGTCCTAGGGCTAGGTATGCCTGTTAGAAACTAACGGGTAAGTTCTGTAGGATGGCTACAGCCCTTACCTGATTTGGTCAACAACGCCAAGTGCGATCCTGCGCTGGTCTTTTGTTGACAATTACAATAATTCCTCACATTTCTACCATATAAAGATTATTTTTTTAAAAGCTCTTCTATTTGCTGAATAGCGTCTAAGGCCGAGCTATTTTTACAATAAATTAAATAAATAGAACGAGACCAGTCATCTACATCTTTGACCCTATATAGTTCTCCTGATTTTATGAACTTTTCAACCATTATTAATGGTAAATAAGCGCTTCCCCCCTTTTCCAAAATAAAGTCTAATGCAATACGCGCTGTTGAGGTACGAAGATATGGTACTGGAATATCAGGATGACGCTCTAAATGTTCAGAGGTAAAACGTGTTCCCCAATCGATATAAACATATTTATCATTAAATACATCGCTAAGCTGAATATTTTTTGTTGATACAAAGACTAAAGAAACCTGTGAAATAACGTTACAAAAAAACTCATCTCTCTTAATAAGATCGAATGAAAACGCCATATCAAGAGTTCGCTCAAGTAAATGTCGATTGAGCTGTTCTCTATTTTTTACTTCAGCAATGAAACCATAATTTGTAAAGGAATCAGTTATAGTAACTAAACCATTTTGTAAAAATACATCCCAAACACTGGGAGTGCCCGCTATTGTTATTTGAAAGGATTTCTTTGAATTCATTGACAATTCTAATTTTGCTTGTTGTAAGGTAGAGACAACTATTTCTGCATAACCTACCAACCGCTCACCTGATGACGTTAATCGGATATTATTTCGATCACGAGTAAATAATAAAGTATCAAAATACGTTTCTAATTGTTTTATTCTTGCACTAACAGCTGCTTGGGTTAGATATAAATTTTCTGCTGCTCGCCCAAAGTGCTTAACCTTGGCCACCTCAAGGAATGTTTTAAATATTTTTGCATCCATATTATCACTCCGTTATCTATCAATTAGTTTCTAGTACAATCAATTAACTGTGTTTCTAAAATCATGACTTTGAAGTTTGTTATTCTAACAGAACAGTAGTAACCTAAAAACAATATTATCATTAGATTTCAAGATAGCGATGCTGCGCATCGAGCGAGGCCGCGTTAAATTATGTATTCAACATTAATTCAATTAACGCTATGATCTCTGCATCCTTTATTATCTCGAATTAATTACCTCTTGCCATGCAACTACAGACGTCAATGTCATGCCCAAAAAGAATTTATTCCTCGTGCTACTAAGCTACTTTTTGAAAAAGACAACGCTTGGGAAAAGGCGCTATGGAAACACGCTCATACCTTCAGTCTGTGGCAAATTACTTGTATAGAAAGAATGCTTGCGTGTGGTACCAATGCGATGGGGGCAAAACACTACGGTTGTGAAAAATCAAACTGTCACTGCACGAAAGTAATATGCCAGAGTTGCAAGACGAAGGCTTGCAGCTCTTGTGGTACAAAATCTACAGAGCGATGGATAGCCACGCAGCTGGAAGTGATGCCAGATTGTGAGCATCAGCACATCACGTTCACCATGCCTAGTGAACTCTGGCCAATATTCGATGCAACCCCAGAGCTCTTAAATGACTTATTTTCTCTTGCTGCGAATACCTTGCTAAATTGGGCAAAAAAATGGGCCTTGAAGTCGGTATATTCGGGGCATTACACACCTATGGCAGAGGCCTCAATTGGCATCCTCATATTCATTTATCCGTCACACAAGGCGGTTTAGATGAAAATGATAACTGGCAGCCTATCTATTTCAAAAAGAAGCATGTGGAGTATCACTGGCGTCGAAGCTTAATTGATTTACTCAGACGAAAGTACGATGAGCTAAATTTATCAACAGGGAGCACTGAGCACATCCAGGATTACCGTCA
>NZ_JARDAK010000070.1:0-1865 GCF_056470645.1 Pseudoalteromonas sp. TP27
GTGGCATTTTTTTTAGAGCGCCAATATCAAAGATATTGGAACATCCATTTTGCAAAGAAGACTAAGCTGTTAAAGCAAACTGTAAATTATTTAGGTCGCTACCTAAAGCGCCCGCCGATATCAGCCTCAAGACTGCGTCATTATAGCGGAGGAACGGTGGTGTTTAAGTATTTAGACCATAGAGATGGGGAGCACAAAACAATGACTCTAACGCAAGAAGAGATGATTTTGCGTTATGTAAGCCATATTCCTCAAAAGCATCTAAAGATGGTGCGCTACTACGGTTTTCTCTCCAATAGTAAACGAGGTCGTTTACTTCCGTTAGTTTATGCTGCTTTAGAAAGTACAAAGCCAGAGCAGACAGATAAATTAACGTACGCCAAACAATACAAAGGGTTTACTGGTAACGACCCATACAAATGTACACTTTGTGGAAACAGGATGGTATTTACAGGTTTTACAAAAGGCCCAAAGAATGACGAATTACTGGATTCACGTCGCTTTAGTATGAGAGAAGATAGGCGATTAAGGAGCGCTGCGTAGGATAACTACGTCTAAAACGCACAAATTTGAGCAGAAACCATATAAAAACGGTGTTTTTGCATGAAGGTAGCCGTTAAAAAATAATAAGTCGAAGACTCTGATAAGAAAAAATGAGGTATTTTACCTTGATGGTTAGGATTGAAATTCCTAACCATCAAGGACTGCAATCACAGTTAATGATCCGTACTTATCTTTGGTGCTCACAATCGCAATGAAATCTTGATGACCTTTACAGTTACTTATTTCATCAATGCCAATCGTGTGAATATTCGAGTACTGCTCCCAATCAACAGATTTATCTATACGCGACTTCATGATACTCACTAATACGCGATAGCCAATTCGTTCTTTTTTGGATACGTCCTCTACCGTGCTATTAATGACACATCGCATCAAATAGTCCTCCAATCCTTTCGTCACCTTCCCACCTTTAGCGCACCAGTCATATTTTTCAGTTGTGGTTGGGTGATCATCGCAATGCTCACATTGATAACGAACCGGTCTGATTTTTAATAGGACTTGAGTATCAAAAATTGAGGTATGCCTGATTTTAATTGGAGATGAGTACCCATAGCATTTTGTCGCGGATTTTCCACATTTATGGCAGTTAGTTTTAGTTTGCGTACTTGTGACAGTAATCACTATTCTACCTTTTGAATCAATGAGTTGTGATTCAATGTCAAGAGTTTTAATACCTAGTTGGATGCGTAAATCTTTCATAAAATGCAGGACGTTTTGAAATCAATACTACATTCTAACCCTTATGGTTATTGGGTTCTACTCCAACAAGAAACGCAAAAGACCCGATTTATTATGAAAAAAATTCTACTTTTAGTTACGCTTGTTTCGTCATCTGTTTTTGCTAACAATCAAGTAATTAATCAACCAATAAATGCACAGTATGGTGGCTTTTCTGGACCAGCAGCGGCAGGTATTAATTCAGTTAAAGCTGTTTTAGATGCAGGTATGTTTAGTGATGATACACCAGTATCACTTACTGGTTATTTAGTAGAGTCTTTAGGCGGTGAAATTTATACGTTTAAAGATAATACAGGAACAATGCATGTAGAGATTGACCATGATAAATGGTTTGGTTTACAAGCGAAACCAACGACTAAAATTACAATTTATGGTGACATTGATAAAGAGTTTAATTATACGAAAGTTGATGTTGATCGTGTAAGTTTAGCTCAATAGTATTAACGTTATTGATTATGGAGAGGTCGCCAAATTTGGCGACCTTTTTTTTGCTCGTGATCACACTTTAATTCAAATTTCGCTGAAATTAGTAATAACTTCATTGTCATGCGCCAATTGGGTGT
>NZ_JARDAK010000071.1:0-1552 GCF_056470645.1 Pseudoalteromonas sp. TP27
TTTGTAACTATTCACCAAGACAAATTATTTTCTAAGGATCTTTTTTAGCTATTGACTGATCCTGCCAGTATGCCAAGCTAGAGCTATTACCCTATCGCTCTAGCTTTAATGAATTTAAACAGCATAAATATCACTGAAATAGTTGAGCAAACTAAAACTCAGTTACAAGAAGATAAAACACTCTCGCCAGCGTTGAAGATGTCTATTGAACTCATTCTTGTTGTCGTTGTTATGCTAGCTAGTAAATTAGGACTTAATAGTCAAAATAGTAGCATTCCTCCATCAAAAGATATCAACCGTACAAAGCCAACGAGAGAGAAGTCAGAAAAATCAGCTGGCGGACAAAAAGGCCGAGTAGGTAAAACGCTGACTCAAACAGAAACACCTGATGAGGTACAAGTCATTTTAGTTGACCGAGATTTTTTACCTAAAGGTCACTATCGTGAGGTGGGTTTTCAAAAGCGACAAGTCGTCGATATAGATATCAGTAAAGTGGTGACCGAATACCAGGCTCAAATCCTTGAGAATGAGCAAGGGAAGCGGTTTGTTGGTGCATTCCCCCAAGGTGTTAACGGTCCTATTCAATATGGTGTTGGTGTGAAAGCCCATGCGGTTTACTTATCACAATATCAATTACTCCCTTATAACCGCATTGAAGAATACTTTAGTGACCAACTAGGTATTCCGATCAGTGCCGGCAGTTTATTTAACTTTAATGAACAAGCAGCGGCACTGGTAAAGTCATCGGGCGCAGAAGGTATCATCAAAGCGGCATTACAAAGCCCGCATCAAACTTTGCATGTTGATGAGACTGGCATTAATATCGGCGGTAAACGGCGATGGCTTCATGGTGCATCAACGACTTGGTGGACTTATTTTTATCCTCATGAAAAAAGAGGAAAAATAGCGATGGATGAGGCCGGTATTTTACCGCACTTTACCGGTGTGCTATGTCATGACCATTGGAAGCCATATTATCAATATACCCAATGCCAACATGCATTATGTAATGCTCACCACATCCGAGAATTAGAAAGGGCTTGGGAGCAAGACGGCATGCAATGGGCGAAGGATATGCAAACCTTACTTAAAGAAATGAATAAAGCTCAAATAGATAATCCCGACCTAGATAAAGGGGCTAAACAGAAATATCGTGAGCAATATCAAAAAATATTGCTTCAAGGTGACGCTAAATGTCCACCACCAGATAAAAGTAGCCGAGTGGAAGGTCAGCGAGGCCGATTAAAGCGAACCAAATCCCGAGCATTATTGGAACGACTAAGAGATTATCAAGATGATGTTTTACGTTTCATGATGAGCACTGGCGTGCCATTTACCAACAACCAAGGCGAGAATGATATTAGGATGACCAAGGTTCATCAAAAAATATCGGGGTGTTTTAGAAGTAAGCAAGGAGCTGAAATGTTCTGCTTGCTGAGAAGCTATTTATCGACTTGCAGAAAACAATATGTATCTGCAAGCCTAGCCCTTGAGTTATTATTCAAAAATCAGCTGCCTGATGTATTCATTTCAGATGAGGCTGAATAGTTAC
>NZ_JARDAK010000072.1:0-1544 GCF_056470645.1 Pseudoalteromonas sp. TP27
TGCTCGACATCGTGTCTCAGCCTAACAAGAGTCCGGATTTACCTAAACTCTTAGCCTACGCACTTGAACTTGGACGACCGTCGCCAAGCCTACCTAGCCTTCTCCGTCCCCCCATCGCAATTATAAGAAGTACGGGAATATTAACCCGTTTCCCATCGACTACGCTTTTCAGCCTCGCCTTAGGGGTCGACTTACCCTGCCCCGATTAACGTTGGACAGGAACCCTTGGTCTTCCGGCGAGGGGGTTTTTCACCCCCTTTATCGTTACTCATGTCAGCATTCGCACTTCTGATACCTCCAGCATGCCTTACGACACACCTTCAACGGCTTACAGAACGCTCCCCTACCCAGCACAATAAATTGCACTGCCGCAGCTTCGGTGTATAGCTTAGCCCCGTTACATCTTCCGCGCAGGCCGACTCGACCAGTGAGCTATTACGCTTTCTTTAAATGATGGCTGCTTCTAAGCCAACATCCTGGCTGTCTGAGCCTTCCCACATCGTTTCCCACTTAGCTATAACTTTGGGACCTTAGCTGGCGGTCTGGGTTGTTTCCCTCTCCACGACGGACGTTAGCACCCGCCGTGTGTCTCCCGGATAGTACTTACTGGTATTCGGAGTTTGCAAAGGGTTGGTAAGTCGGGATGACCCCCTAGCCTTAACAGTGCTCTACCCCCAGTAGTATTCGTCCGAGGCTCTACCTAAATAGATTTCGGGGAGAACCAGCTATCTCCAAGTTTGATTGGCCTTTCACCCCTAGCCACAAGTCATCCGCTAATTTTTCAACATTAGTCGGTTCGGTCCTCCAGTTGATGTTACTCAACCTTCAACCTGCCCATGGCTAGATCACTTGGTTTCGGGTCTATATCCAGAGACTGAACGCCCAGTTAAGACTCGGTTTCCCTACGGCTCCCCTAAACGGTTAACCTTGCCACTGAATATAAGTCGCTGACCCATTATACAAAAGGTACGCAGTCACATAACAAGTATGCTCCTACTGCTTGTACGTACACGGTTTCAGGTTCTATTTCACTCCCCTCACAGGGGTTCTTTTCGCCTTTCCCTCACGGTACTGGTTCACTATCGGTCAGTCAGTAGTATTTAGCCTTGGAGGATGGTCCCCCCATATTCAGACAGGATATCACGTGTCCCGCCTTACTCGTTTTCACTGATGATGAGATGTCGGTTACAGGGCTATCACCTTGTATCGCGCCACTTTCCAGAGGCTTCACCTGTCTCATTAAAAGCTTAAGGGCTAACCCAATTTCGCTCGCCGCTACTTTCGGGATCTCGGTTGATTTCTCTTCCTCGGGGTACTTAGATGTTTCAGTTCTCCCGGTTTGCCTCGCTGCGCTATGTATTCACGCAGCGATACTAGCTTATGCTAGTGGGTTTCCCCATTCAGAAATCCCAGACTCAAAAGGTTTTTACTACCTAATCTGGGCTTATCGCAAGTTAATACGTCTTTCATCGCCTCTGACTGCCAAGGCATCCACCGTGTACGCTTAGTCACTTAACCATACAACCCCAAGAGGTTTCGTATGG